>NZ_BCBQ01000010.1:0-92213 GCF_001320885.1 Pseudomonas sp. NBRC 111140 | reverse complement strand
CAGGCGCAGGCGGGCACTGCCGACGGGCAGCATGCCGGATTCGAAGGGTTCGTTCTTGGCGCGGCCCCAGGCCTTGCTACCGAGCAGGCTGGACAGGCCGAGCATGAAGGCACACAGGCCGACGACACCCAGGAGGAAGATGGCAAAGCCCCAGTTGTGGGCGATGAGTCCTGCCGAATCGGACATGCTAGAGATCCTTATACAGAGACCCAGCTCTGCAGTCTGAAATAAGTAAAGCGGCGACGTGGTGTCGCAGGTGCAGTGACCAAATGTCGCAGCTGAATCAATCGCGCTGATTTTATGGGTAAACCCGGTGCAAGTAAAATTTCTGTCGCAAATTTATTCGTAGGATTAAGAACAAAACACGCGTGTAACTGGCTGAAAGCCTTGATATTCGGGCATTGCGTGCGCTTTTGTTAATTATGTTTCTTGCGACTGGTAACGAATTACAAGTTTCGGAATGATAATTAATATCATTTGGCCTGATGCCTTTTAATTTGGCTGTACTGTGCCTTGTAAAGTTCATCTGGCAGTTCCCTCTACTTGCAAATGCGAAAGCCTCCTGTTCTAGCAGCTGCTGGCGTCGTGCGCACCGCTCTGGGTCAATACTTTATCGTTTGAGCGATGACTGGCTGATGAAGCAATCGCCCACTGGCCGAGCCAGTAGGTGAGGATGATCAGGTAGGGCGCGGCGGCGAACGGGCTGACGAAGCGGTCGATGCCGATCAGGCTGTCGGAGAGCACGAACAGGCAGGCCCCGGACGCGGCCATTCCACCGCATGCCAAGGCGCGCCAAAGCATGGCGCTGATGGCTATCGCGTATAGTGCGACCGGGATCAGCAGCGGGCCAAGGCCATGGGCGGCCAGTACGCCCAGTAACGTGATGCCAATGATGGCGCTGAATGCGAGTGCGGGCAGGGCGGGGCGCAAGGTAATGCCGCAATAGGCGCGTAGATAGGCAAGGTGGGCGCAAAGGAAGGCGGCCAGGCCGAAAACGAACAGGTCCGCAGGGGTGGCCAGCAGGATATCGCCGAGCACCGAGAAGCCCAGGCCGATAGAGATCCACCTGCCATAAGGTGAGGGTGGTGCGCCGCGCAGCCAGGCAATAAGTGCCAAGACGGGAATGGGCTTGGCCAGAAGGGCGAGCAGCGTATTGTCGCTGGCCAGTGCATATATATAGAGGGCCGCGGCGGTCAGGGCGAGAATCATCAGGTGGCTTGGACGAGGCATGGGGCGGTCCTTGCTACTGTGCTGCCCCAAGCATAGACCTGATTCTGGGTTTTGCCGTTCTCGGATGTTTGTCGCTCCTACTGGAGGCGCGCAGGCAAAAAAAGAAAGGCCCGAGGCTTTCACAAGTCTCGGGCCTTTCTTCAGTAGCAACCCACCATCAGTGGAACTGCTCTTCCTCGGTGGAGCCGGTCAGTGCAGTCACCGACGATGCGCCACCCTGGATCACGGTGGTCATGTCGTCGAAGTAGCCGGTGCCCACTTCCTGCTGGTGCGCCACGAAGGTGTAGCCTTTGCTGGCGTCAGCGAACTCCTGCTCTTGCAGTTTCACGTAGGCGGTCATGTCGTTGCGGGCGTAGTCGTGCGCCAGGTTGAACATGCCGTGCCACATGTTGTGGATGCCAGCCAGGGTGATGAACTGGTGTTTGTAGCCCATGGCCGACAGCTCGCGCTGGAATTTGGCGATGGTGGCATCGTCCAGGTTCTTCTTCCAGTTGAAGGACGGCGAGCAGTTGTACGACAGGATCTGGTCCGGGTATTCCTTCTTGATCGCTTCGGCGAAGCGGCGGGCTTCGTCCAGGTCCGGCTTGGCGGTTTCACACCAGATCAGGTCGGCGTACGGCGCGTAGGCCAGGCCGCGGGAAATTGCCTGGTCGAGGCCGGCACGTACCTTGTAGAAGCCTTCACGGGTACGCTCGCCAATCACGAACGGCTGGTCGTACGGGTCGCAGTCGCTGGTCAGCAGGTCGGCGGCGTTGGCGTCGGTGCGGGCCAGGATGATGGTCGGTACGCCCGACACGTCAGCTGCCAGGCGCGCGGCCACCAGCTTCTGTACGGCTTCCTGGGTGGGTACCAGTACCTTGCCGCCCATGTGGCCGCATTTTTTCACCGAGGCCAGCTGGTCTTCGAAGTGCACGCCGGCGGCGCCTGCTTCGATCATGTTCTTCATCAGCTCGTAGGCGTTCAGTACGCCGCCGAAACCGGCTTCAGCGTCGGCCACGATTGGTGCGAAGTAGTCGATGTAGCCTTCGTCGCCTGGGTTCTTGCCGGCTTTCCACTGGATCTGGTCGGCGCGGCGGAACGAGTTGTTGATGCGCTTGACCACGGTCGGTACCGAGTCGACCGGGTACAACGACTGGTCAGGGTACATCGACTCGGCCGAGTTGTTGTCGGCGGCAACCTGCCAGCCGGACAGGTAGATGGCCTGGATGCCGGCCTTGACCTGCTGCACTGCCTGGCCACCGGTCAGGGCGCCCATGCAGTTGACGAAATCTTTTTCTGGGCGGAAGGATGGGTGGGCACCTTGGGTGACCAGCTTCCACAGTTTTTCTGCACCCTGACGGGCCAGGGTGTGCTCTGGCTGCAGGGAGCCACGCAGGCGAACGACATCAGCGGCGGTGTAGGTACGGGTCACGCCTTTCCAGCGCGGGTTCTCGGCCCAGTCTTTCTCGAGGGCTGCAATTTGCTGTTCGCGTGTCAGTGCCATGGAAATAAACCTCGTCGCATCGATCTTGGGTTAATTGTGCTGATGCTCGGGTGCAGATCAGGGCGCTTGGCGGCTGTCCTGTTCGCAGGAGTGCGGCGGCGAACGCGAAGGCTCGAAGGGGAAGGGTGGGCAGGCCAGGCGAAGGTGTGCTCCGGCAGGTCGGCTCGTGGTTGCCTTGCTGCGGTGCTACGCGATTGCCAGTACTGCGGTGATGCGCTTCCGTCCCTCGGGACAACTTCTTCGTTGCAGTCGCAATCCCGTCGAACCGCCTTGTGGGCCGTATAGACACGAGACGCCTCCAGGGGTGGGGAGGAGCACGCCTCGAAGGCCCTTGCCAGGGCCCCTGATTAGCGGGAGCGAGGCCATCATGCCCTTGGGAAAAAGACCCTGTCAAATGTTTTGTAGTGGTTTTTTCTACTTACTACATCTTTGGTCTAATGCGACTTGGCAGTCAGTTTCAAGGCCTTTGGTCGAGGCCTTGAATTGCCTGGGATCCGTCGAGAAGGTCGACTTTGACACGTAATGTCATGTTTTCCCCGCGCTGGGTGCTGTAACTACGGCTTGACGTACTCCGGTCGGCTTGGCTCTGCTGGTTGTAGCCTGCCAGGGTGATCCATTCACCCAGCCTGCCGGTGACTGTCGTGTCGGTACTTTGAACTTTCACTACATCTGCACGTTCCTGGCTGATGCGGTCGTTATTGGTGCTTATTTGCAGGCGAACCGTATCGCCGCTCAGGCTTGGTGTGACGTAGAAACCTTGGGTCACGTTGCGGTATTCGGTGTTGCTCTGGATGCGCCCGTAGCCGTCGGTGCTGGTGCTGGTGATCGGGATGCTCTGGCCAACCTGGATCAGCGCTGGCTGGCCTTCGCTGGCTTGCACTTGCTGCATGCCGCCGTCGCGGTTGCTGGTGCCGTAGTGGATGACGCGTGCATTGCCACGGTTATCCTGGAAGTTGCTGTCGTTGTTGTCGACGCTGATCAGCAGGCGCTTGGGGGCGGTGTCCAGCTGTTGCAGCAGGGCGCGCAGGTCGTCGATGCGCTCGGGGCTGGCGTTGACGATCAGTTTGTTCTCGAAGGCGCTGACCGTACCGTCCTTGCCGATGAATGCCTGTGCGGCAGGTAGCAGTTCGGCGCTGGCGCGGTGCTGCAGCGGCACCACCTCGGTGGCGGCCTGGGCGGCGTAGCTGGCAACGAGCAGCAGGGAAGCGAAAAGGGGGCGTAGCGGCATGTCCATGATCTCCGCAGGTGGAATGATCATGATGGCAAATTTGCCTGGGTTGTGCCGGTTCCAGATCACAAGTTGTCTTTTGTCTACGTTTACCCAGCGCGCCAGGCGAGCATGGGTGCCTGACGCTGCAAAGCCGAGAGCGGTGGCCGCTGTCAGACAAATTCCGTAACATCGCGCCCCTCGTTTTTGTAACGTCCGCCCGGACCGCACCACAGGATGTCCATGAAGCCCGCCCGACTACGCGCCGACCTGCTCGCCGGCCTGACCACCGCGTTCGCCCTTGTGCCCGAATGCATCGCTTTTGCCCTGGTGGCCCACCTCAACCCGCTGATGGGCCTGTATGGCGCGTTCATCATCTGTACCCTGACTGCGCTGTTCGGCGGTCGACCCGGAATGATCTCCGGCGCCGCTGGCTCGATGGCGGTGGTGATCGTCGCGCTGGTGGTGCAGCACGGTGTGCAATACCTGTTGGCCACGGTGCTGCTGGGTGGCGTGGTGATGATCCTGTTCGGCCTGTTGAGGCTGGGCAAGCTGGTGCGCCTGGTGCCTTACCCGGTCATGCTGGGCTTCGTCAACGGCCTGGCAATCGTCATTGCCATGGCCCAGCTCGAGCATTTCAAGGACGGCGATCACTGGCTCTGTGGCGCGCCGCTGTACTTGATGATCGGTTTGGTGGCACTGACCATGGTGGTGGTCTACCTGCTACCCAGGCTGACGCGTGCGGTGCCGCCGGCGCTGGTGGCGATTCTCGGTGTCGGCCTGCTGGTGTACCTGTTGGGCCTGCCCACCCGTACCCTGGGCGACATGGCGCATATCGCCGGCGGCCTGCCAGGGTTGGCGCTGCCGGATGTGCCCTGGAATCTGCACACCCTGAAGGTCATTGCCCCCTACGCGGTGTTGATGGCCATGGTCGGCCTGCTGGAAACCCTGCTCACCCTCAACCTGACCGATGAAATCACCGAGAGCCGTGGCTTTCCGGACCGCGAGTGTGTGGCATTGGGTGCCGCCAACATGGTCTCGGGCCTGTGCGGTGGCATGGGTGGCTGCGCGATGATCGGGCAGACGGTGATCAACCTCAGCTCCAATGGCCGTGGCCGGTTGTCGGGCGTAGTGGCCGGGGTGATGATCTTGCTGTTCGTGTTGTTCCTGTCGCCGCTGATCGAGCGTATTCCGCTGGCGGCGCTGGTGGGGGTGATGTTCGTGGTGGCTCAGCAGACCTTCGCCTGGGCGTCGCTGCGGGTGCTCCACAAGGTGCCGGTGAACGATGTGCTGGCGATCATTGCGGTGACCGTGGTCACGGTGTTCACCGACCTGGCCACGGCAGTGCTGTTCGGTATCATCATCGCGGCGGTGAACTTTGCCTGGCAGCATGCGCGAGAGCTGTATGCCGACAGCCATGAGGATGGCGAAGGGGGCAAGCATTACCAGGTGCATGGCACGCTGTTCTTTGCCTCGACCACACCGTTCCTCAACCAGTTCGACCCGGCCAACGACCCAGGCAAGGTCACGCTTGACTGCCAGCATTTGAGCTTTGTCGACTACTCGGCAATCGCGGCGTTGAAAACACTGCGTGAGCGCTATGCCAAAGCGGGCAAGCAACTGCGGGTGGTGCATTTGTCGGAGCGGTGCAAGAAGCTGTTGAAGCGGGCAGGCGAGCAGCACTGAGGCTTGCAGGGTTGGGTGGCCAGCCCTCCAGGGGTTTGGCGAAAACTGGAGGACTGGAGCGCCATCGGAGGGTTAGGTTTTGGTTTTGCCCTGGCTCTTGCTGATGATCGTCTCGACAATGTTTGCCGGTGCCTCGGCGTATTTGGTGAACTCCATCGTGTAGCTTGCGCGCCCTTGGGTCATCGAGCGCATTGAGGTGGCATAGCCGAACATCTCCCCCAGTGGTACTTCGGCGCGAATCACCTTACCTGCAGGCGTCTCGTCGCCGTCCTGGATCATGCCTCGGCGGCGGCTCAGGTCGCCCATGATGTCCCCCTGATACTCTTCGGGCGTAACCACCTCGACCTTCATCACCGGCTCCAGCAGCACCGCGCCGCCTTTCTGCGACAGCTGCTTGGTGGCCATCGACGCGGCGATCTTGTAGGCCATTTCGTTGGAGTCGACGTCGTGATAGGAACCGTCGAACACCGCGGCCTTGAGGTTGATCAGCGGGTAACCGGCAAGTACGCCGTTTTTCATTTGTTCTTCGATGCCTTTCTGGATTGCCGGGATGTACTCGCGCGGCACTACGCCGCCGACAATCTCGTTGACGAATTCCAGGCCCTCCTTGCCCTCATCGCCAGGCGCAAAGCGGATCCAGCAGTGGCCATATTGGCCGCGCCCGCCGGACTGGCGGACGAAGCGCCCCTCGATCTCGCAGGTGTTGCGGATTTTTTCGCGGTAGGCCACCTGCGGCTTGCCGATATTGGCTTCGACATTGAACTCGCGGCGCATGCGGTCGACGATGATGTCCAGGTGCAATTCGCCCATGCCGGAGATGATGGTCTGACCGGTTTCTTCATCCGTACGTACGCGAAACGATGGGTCCTCCTGGGCCAGCTTGCCCAGGGCGATACCCATTTTTTCCTGATCGGCCTTGGTCTTCGGTTCCACGGCCACGGAAATCACGGGGTCGGGGAAATCCATGCGTTCCAGGATGATCGGTTTGTCGATGTCGCACAGGGTGTCGCCGGTAGTCACATCCTTCATGCCGATCAGTGCGGCGATGTCGCCGGCGCACACGTCCTTGATTTCGGCGCGCTGGTTGGCGTGCATCTGTACCATGCGGCCGATGCGTTCCTTCTTGCCTTTGACCGAGTTGAGTACCGCGTTGCCTGAACTGAGCACACCGGAGTACACGCGGGCGAAGGTGAGGGTGCCAACAAAGGGGTCGGTGGCAATCTTGAAGGCCAATGCCGAAAATGGTTCCTTGTCGTCGGCGTGGCGCTCCAGGTGTTTTGCTTCGTCATCCGGGTCGGTGCCTTTGATCGCCGGGATTTCGGACGGGGCGGGCAGGTAGTCGATGACGGCATCGAGCATCAGCGGCACACCCTTGTTCTTGAACGATGAACCAAGGATGGTCGGCACGATTTCGTTGGCGATAGTACGCTGGCGCAGGGCAGCCTTGACCTCGTCGATGCTAAGTTCCTCGCCGTCGAGAAACTTCATGGTCAGCTCGTCATTGGCCTCGGCCGCCGCTTCGAGCATGTGCGCGCGCCATTCGTCGGCCAGCGCCTTGAGCTCGTCGGGGATCTCTTCTTCGCGATAACTCGTGCCATGGTCGTCATCGTTCCAGTAAATGGCCTTCATCTTCACCAGGTCGATCTGGCCAATGAAGTTCTCTTCACTGCCGATGGCGAGCTGTATCGGCACCGGGTGGTGCCCCAGGCGCTTGTCGATCTGTTTGACCACGCGCAGGAAGTCGGCGCCCTGGCGGTCCATCTTGTTGATGTAGGCCAGGCGTGGCACATGGTATTTGTTGGCCTGGCGCCAGACTGTCTCGGACTGCGGCTCTACCCCGTCAGCACCGCTGAAGACCACCACCGCACCATCGAGCACGCGCAACGAGCGTTCCACCTCGATGGTGAAGTCGACGTGGCCGGGGGTATCGATGATGTTGAAGCGGTACTTGTCGGGGAATTGCTTGGTCGAGCCTTGCCAGAAGGCCGTGGTCGCCGCCGAGGTGATGGTAATGCCGCGCTCCTGCTCCTGGGCCATCCAGTCCATGGTCGCGGCGCCATCGTGCACCTCGCCCATCTTGTGGTTGACCCCGGTGTAGAACAGGATCCGCTCGGTGGTCGTGGTCTTGCCGGCGTCCACGTGGGCGACGATGCCGATATTGCGGTACAGCTCGATGGGCGTTGTGCGGGCCATGGCGGACTACCTGCGAATGGGCGGATTCCACCACGTTAGCAGACCGGTGGAATCCTGCCGTGCCGCCGGGCCGTCAGTCGGCCTGGGCTTGCAGCATCCATTGGCCATCCACTTCACGGGCCAGGCCGCTGGCCGGCAGCAAGGCCAGCAGGCGCGCGTGCAGGGCGTCTTCGGTAAAGGTCTTGAGGGTGGTCAGGTCCAGCACGCCGATCAGGTTGAGGTCGGCTTTGGTGTAGGACAGCCAGGCCTTTTTCAACACCTGGCCGACGTCGCTGCCGGCGGTGCTGGCGAAGCGGCGGTGCCACTGGCGGCCCTCGAAGGTGAAGTCGTGCGCGTGGCTGTAGGTGCTTGGGTCGGCACCTTCAAGGCAGCGGTGGCAGCGGCACGGGCCTTCGCCGAAGGCGTTGCGCAGGTAACTGTTGAAGTCCACGACAGGCTTGAGGGACAGGCGTTTGTCGACGTCGAACAGGTCGGCGATCAGGGGTTCTTCGGCGCTCACTCGGGATCCTCGTGTGGTGTGGCGTGCATCGGCGGGCACCCTAACAGATCGGGGCAGGCAGATCACCTTTTGCTGGCGATGAGGCCAGTAGAGACAACAGGGGCCGCCTGCCGTACTCTACGCGCCCATACGCCTACACACCCAATGAGGTAACCCCGCTTGAGCACCCAGTACCCGTACACCGCCACCGTGACCATCAGCGCCGAAGACCGTGGCGGAGATACCGAGGCCTCGGAAAACCCCAACATGCGCGTTGGCCTGGAGGCGGTGACCGAAACCCTGAAAAAGGTGCATTTCGTCGGTACGCTCGCGGCCCCAGAAAAAAGCGCCACGCATATCTGCGTGACCTTGGAAAACGGCCTGACCTACTACGGCCCGATCGTCAATGGCCACGCTGAGCTCGAAGGCGGCTGGATTGCCTTCGAGTCCGACATGCTCACCCCGCAAGAACTGGGTCTGTAAACCTCAGTTCAGCTCCGTCAGGCACTGCTCGAGGATATCCAGGCCTTCTTCGAGCACCTCGGCCTCGATGGTCAGGGGGGCCAGCAGGCGGATGATGTGCCGCGCTTTGCCGCTGGGCATCAGCAGCAGGCCCTTGGCCCGCGCCGCCTCCATCACCTTGGCCAGTTGCGCCGGTGCCGGGCTGCCGTCGGCATTGACGAACTCGATACCGCGCATGGCGCCCACGCCGGTCAGGCGGCCGATGTACGGGCTCAGGCCCGAGGACTTCCAGCGCTCGACACGGCTGACGATCGCCTGCTCCTGGCGCTCACCCCAGGTGGCGACGTTTTCGTCGGTCATCTGCGCCAGGCTGGCCAGGGCTGCCGCACAGGCAATCGGGTTGCCTGAATAGGTGCCACCCAGGCCGCCCTTGGGCAGCGATGCCATCAATTCCTTGCGCCCGACCACCGCACCCAGTGGCATGCCACCGGCAATGCTCTTGGCCAGCAGCAGCAGGTCGGGCTCGATGCCCAGGCGCGGGAAGGCGAAGCGCTGGCCGGTGCGGCCAAAGCCCGACTGGATCTCGTCGATGATGATCAGGATGCCGCGCTCGTCGCAGAAGCGGCGCAGGGCCTGGGCGAAGGCCGGGTCCAGGGCGAGGAAGCCGCCTTCGCCTTGTACCGGTTCGAAGATGAACGCTGCCACGTCTTCCACGGCCAGCTCGACGCTGAACAGGCGGTCCATGGCCTTGAGTGCCTGTTCGCAGGTCACCCCGGTGTCGGCGCTGGGGTAGGGCAGGTGGTACACCGGCCCGGGCAGTTCTCCGACCCGTTGCTTGTAAGGGGCGACTTTGCCGTTGAGGTTCAAGGTGGCCAGGGTGCGCCCATGGAAGCCACCGTCGAAGGCGATGATGGCGCGCTTGCCGGTAGCGCCGCGGGCCACTTTCAGGGCGTTTTCCGCTGCTTCCGCGCCGCTGTTGGTGAGCATGCCGGCCAGTGGGTAGCTGACGGGCACGAACTGGCTCAGCTGCTCCATCAACGCCAGGTACGGGCCGTGAGGTGCCGCGTTGAAGGCGTAGTGGGTCAGGCGGGTGGCCTGGGCCTGGATGGCCTCGACCACGGCCGGGTTGCAGTGGCCCAGGTTGAGTACACCGATACCGCCGACAAAGTCGATATAGCGTTTGCCGTCGGTGTCCCAGACTTCGGCATTGCGGCCATGGGAAAGTGTGATCGGGTGAACGATGGCGATGGATTGGCTGATACTTTCCTGGTTCATGGGCACGCGGGACCTTTGTTCGAGTTTCTTATTATCCAAGCGTGTCGGGGGGGTATTTCGCAAACGAATTATTCGATTGCGGTCATTCCCTGGATTCGTGATCTGGCCGGGATCGGTTGAATCAGTCCCCCTCAGCCACCCGTTCGCGAATCCACTGCACAAAAGCCCTGATCTTCGGCACTTCGGCCGCATGCTCGGCATGGGCAATGAAGTGCCGGCCATTGCTCGCCACCGGGTGGTCCCAAGCCACCACCAGCTTGCCCTCGCTCAGTTCTTCGGCCACCAGGTAGCGTGGTATCAGGGCAATGCCGCAGCCGGCAATGGCCGCCCGGATGCACAGGTAGAACGTGTCGAAGCGCGGCCCGTGGTAGCTGTTCTGGCTGTGCAGCCCCAGCCCCAGAAACCACTCATGCCAGGCTTCCGGCCGCGACACGCACTGCAGCAGGCGGTGCTCGGTCAGCGCCTGGGCGCTGTCGAATCGGTGATTGGCCAGCAGTTGCGGGCTGCAGACGGGCACCACTTCTTCGCTGAACAGCTCGATGCAGGTTGCACCAGGCCAGGTGCCCTGACCGAAGAAAAAGGCGATGTCGGCCTTGGCCTGTACCAGGTCGAACGGTTCCAACTCATTGCGTACATCCAGGTGAATGCGTGGGTAGCGGTCGCCAAAACCCTTGAGCTTGGGCACCAGCCAGCGCGCGCCGAAGGTGGGTTGGGTGGCGATGCGCAGCACTTCGGTTTCGTCGCCGTAGCTGAGGATGTAGCGGCTGGAGATGTCGATCTGGGTGAGGATCTTGTTCACTTCGGTGAGGTACAGCGCGCCGGCCGGGGTCAGGTGCAGGCGCCGTCGAATGCGCTGAAACAGCGAGTGCGAAAGCATGTCCTCAAGCTGCGCCACCTGCTTGCTGACAGCGCTCTGGGTCAGGTGCAGTTCCTGGGCCGCACGGGTGAAACTGAGGTGGCGGGCGGCCGCTTCGAAGCACTGAAGGGCGGTGGTCGAAGGCATCAGGCGTTTGGACATGACGGGCAAATACCGAGCAAAAAAGGATGAAGTTCATTCCAAAACGGAATCATGTGGTTCGAAAAGGTCGTTTGTTGACCCCGGCCTATAGATTAATACTGACCTGGATCAACGATTACAACCGGTCATGCGAAGAGGAGGTCAGTACCCGCTTCCGGCATCTGCAAAACAACAACAACGACAATCAGAAATTTATAAGAATTCTGCTCCGACCTTCAGCCGCTTTGCTGCGGCCGACCCATTCGAGGGTTCTTCATGGCTTCGCAAGACAACAAGAAACAGCGTTCCCTGCAACACGGCCTGACCTCCCGTCAGGTGTCCATGATCTCCATCGCCGGCATCATCGGCGCCGGCCTGTTCATCGGTTCTTCCAACGCCATCGCCACCGCCGGCCCGGCCATCCTCATTTCCTACGCCATGACCGGCTTGCTGGTCCTGCTGGTGATGCGCATGCTCGGCGAAATGGCCATCGCCAACCCCAACAGCGGCTCGTTCTCCACCTATGCCTCGGAGGCCATCGGCCCTTGGGCGGGCTTTACCATCGGCTGGTTGTACTGGTGGTTCTGGGTACTGATCATTCCGGTGGAAGCCATTGCCGGCGCTGACATCCTGCACGCCTACTTCCCTGGCGTGCCGTCCTGGCTGTTCGCCTTCCTGATCATGCTGGTGCTGTCGGGTACCAACCTGGTCAGCGTGAAGAACTTCGGTGCCTTCGAGTACTGGTTCGCGCTGGTCAAGGTGGTAGCGATCATCGGCTTCATCGGGGTGTGCACCTTGGCGGTGTTCGGCTTCTGGCCGCTGGCTGAAGTCTCTGGAGTCAGCCGGCTGTGGGACAACGGTGGTTTCATGCCCAATGGCTTCGGGACGGTGTTGGGGGGCGTACTGATCACCATCTTCTCGTTCTTCGGTGCCGAAATTGTCACCATCGCGGCTGACGAAACCGCCAACCCGAAAGACAAGATCCGCCGCGCCACCAACCTGGTGGTGTATCGCATCGCCATCTTCTACCTGGCGTCGATCTTCCTGGTGGTGTCCCTGGTGGCCTGGAACGACCCAGCGCTCAAAGCAGTCGGCTCGTTCCAGCGCGTGCTGGAAGTGCTGAACGTGCCGGGCGCCAAGCTGCTGGTCGATCTGGTGGTACTGGTGGCGGTGACCAGTTGCATGAACTCGGGGCTGTACACCGCGTCGCGCATGCTCTACTCGCTGGGTGCTCGTGGTCAGGCGCTGAGCGTGACCAAGCGCATTTCCGGTTCCGGCGTGCCGACAGTGGCGGTGATCTTCTCTACCCTGGCAGGCTTTGCCGGCTGCCTGGTCAACTATGTGTTCCCTGGCAAGGTGTTCGGCTTCCTGTTGTCCACCACGGGGGCCATCGCCCTGCTGGTGTACCTGGTGATTGCCGTATCGCAGCTGCGCATGCGTGCTCGTGCCGAACGTGAAGGGCGCCCGCTCGAGCTGAAGATGTGGCTGTTCCCGTGGCTGACCTGGCTGGTGATCGGCACCATCGTCATGGTGCTGGGCTACATGCTGTTCAGCGATGCCTACCGCTATGAAACGCTGATGACTGCGGGGGTTACTGCGTTCATCCTGCTGGTTTCGCTGACCCAGCGGCGTGCCAATGTGGTTGCCCAGACGGCCTGATGTTTCTGTTTTAATGGGGGCGTTGCGCGCCCCCATATCAATAAGCACAGGAAGCGTATGAACGACCAACCCCTTTCCCTTCAGGCCCTCGCGGCGCCGGAGGGTACCTGCTACGGCTGCGGCTGTTCCCACCCAAGCGGCCTGCACCTGCAAAGTCACTGGGACGCCGACGGCGTTCACCTGTTGTGCCGGCACTCGCCCGACAGCACCTTCATTGGCTGGCCCGGCCTGGTTTACGGTGGCCTGCTGGCGATGCTGGTCGACTGCCACTCCAACTGGACAGCCATGGCCTACCACTACCGCAACGAAGGCCGCGAGCCCGGCAGCCTGCCACGTATAGACTGCGTTACCGGCACACTTAACCTGACCTACCTGAAACCTACGCCGATGGGTGTAGAGTTGCTGCTCAAGGCGCGTGTGGAGGGCGAAGTGGGTCGCAAGAGCCGGGTTATCTGCGAAGTTTGGGCTGGCGACGTGCTGACCGTGAGTGCCGACTCGGTGTTCGTGCGTGTGGATACCGAAAAACTCAAGCTCAAGGCCCATGGCCAGGCCTGAGTTGCCCGCGCTGATGAGTGGTCGGTGATGGTCACCGGCCGGGGATGTCTCTAGAGTGACAGGTTCATCCCCCAGGCAAGGTTGATCATGACCGATCTCAGTGCTTTCCCCATTACCCGCAAGTGGCCCGCCAAACACCCTGAACGCCTGCAGCTGTACTCGCTGCCGACGCCCAATGGCGTCAAGGTGTCGATCATGCTCGAGGAAATCGGCCTGGCCTATGAGCCGCACAAGGTCAGCTTCGACAACGATGACCAGTTGAGTGCCGAGTTCATCTCACTCAGTGCCAACAACAAGATCCCTGCCATCCTCGACCCCAACGGGCCGGGCGGCCAGCCGCTGCCGCTGTTCGAGTCGGGGGCGATTCTGCAGTACCTGGCAGAGAAGAGCGGCCAGTTGCTCAGCCAGGACCCGGCCCAGCGTTACCAGACCCTGCAGTGGCTGATGTTCCAGATGGGCGGCATCGGGCCGATGTTTGGCCAGGTCGGTTTCTTTCACTTCTTTGCTGGCAAGGAATATGAAGACAAGCGCCCGCGTGACCGCTATGTCAACGAGTCCAAGCGCCTGCTGGGTGTGCTGGATCGGCACTTGAAAGGGCGGGAGTGGATGGTTGACGAATACAGCATCGCCGACATCGCCATTTTCCCGTGGGTGCGTAACCTGGTGGAACGTTACAACGCCCGGGAGTTGGTCGGTTTTGATCAGTTCAAGGACGTGCAGCGGGTGCTGGCCGCGTTCCTCGAGCGGCCGGCGGTGCAGCGCGGCCTGAAAATCCCCGCCTGATCACCCCGCTGGCTAGAAGATCTGGTTCAGCAGCCAGTACAGGCTCCCTGCCAACAGCATTGCCGCTGGCAGGGTCAGCACCCAGGCCATCAGCAGATTGATCAGCGTGCGCTTCTGAAGCCCCGAGCCATTGGCAACCATGGTCCCGGCTACCCCCGAACTCAGCACATGGGTGGTCGAAACCGGCAGCCCGAACATGTCCGCTGCGCCAATGGTGCACATAGCCACCACTTCGGCCGAAGCCCCTTGGGCATAGCTGAGGTGGGTCTTGCCGATCTTCTCGCCAACCGTGACCACAATGCGCCGCCAGCCCACCATGGTCCCCAGCCCCAGCGCGATGGCCACGGCCACCTTCACCCACAGCGGGATGTAGCGAGTGGCGTCGTCCAACTGGGTCTTGAACAGCTGCACATGGTTGCGGGTGTCGGCATCGAATGCCACCAGCCGGTTTTTCTCCATGAGGCGGATGGCTTCACTGGTCAGGTACATGTCGTTGCGCACGTTGGCCATGGCTTCGGCGGGGACGCGCTTGAGCGAACCGTAGCCTTTGACCTGTTCGCCGATCATCCCGGTGAGTGCGGCCAATGCCGGGACCAGTTGCGGGCTGGCCTTGGGTTCGGCAATGAACAGGGTGAGTACCTGGCGTGGGTCGGCCGGGGCCGCATGCGGGTCGCTGCGCAGCAAGGCCTGGCGGGTTACTTCGGCGACGGCAGAAAACTGCAGGGCCTGCTCATTGGGCATGGTCTTGTTCAGCGCGTAAGCCATCGGCAGGGTGCCCACCAGAATCAGCATGATCAGGCCCATGCCTTTCTGGCCGTCGTTGGAGCCGTGGGCGAACGATACCCCGGTGCAGGTCAGGATCAGCACCCCGCGGATCCACCAAGGCGGAGGGGTGCGGCCTTCTGGCGCCTGGTACAGCTCTTTGCGTTTGACCAGCGCGCGCAGGGCCAACAGCAGGAGGGCAGCGCAGGCAAAACCGATCAGCGGCGAAAACAGCAAGGCATACCCCACCTTGCTGGCCTGGGCCCAGTCCACCCCGCTGGTGCCGTCGCGCCCATGCATCAGTGCATTGGCCACGCCCACGCCGATGATCGAGCCGATCAGGGTGTGCGAGGACGACGCCGGCAGGCCCAACCACCAGGTGCCAAGGTTCCAGATGATCGCCGCCAGTAGCAGGGCGAAGACCATGGCGAAGCCGGCTGACGAGCCAACCTGCAAAATCAGTTCTACTGGCAGCAGGGCGATGATGCCGAACGCCACCGCGCCGCTGGAAAGCAGCACCCCCAGGAAGTTGCACAGCCCGGACCATACCACCGCTATCGGTGCCGGCAACGAATGGGTGTATATCACCGTGGCTACCGCGTTGGCGGTGTCGTGGAAGCCGTTGACGAACTCGAAGCCCAAGGCAATCACCAGCGCCAGGCCCAGGAGCAGGAAGGGTGTGACCGTGGTGATAACCGTGCCGCTGGCGGTTACATCCTGCTTGAGGCTCCAAGCGGTGTAGGCGATGCCTGCCAGCAACAGGCCGAAGAACAGCACCAAGGTGGCACGCCCGGGCTTGTGGGCGAGCTGCGGGCGGGAATCGCGTTGGGCCAGTTGCGGCTGGCTGGCCACTGACGGGGTTGCCATGAGGGCTCCGGTTGGCGTGGGCGAAGTTGCCAAAGGCCTTGAGCATAGAAACAATTGGCGAGTCGGCCGTGACCTCGATCAATGAATTATCTAGGCTCAAGACGGACGGTAATGGCAGGAGCAACCCATGATTCGCTGCAAGCGTGTCTACGATGCGGTCGCGGATGAAGATGGCCAGCGCGTGCTGGTCGACCGCCTGTGGCCGCGCAACAAACGCAAGGAAGACCTGCACGGGGAGTGGTTGCGCGAGGTGGCACCCTCGGCAGAGTTGCGCAAGGCATTTCATCAGGGTGAGATCGATTTTGCCGGTTTTACCCAGCGCTACCAGCAACAGCTGGCGGCCCACCCCGAGCACTGGTATCCGCTACTGGACATGGCTGGCAAGGGTACGCTGACATTGCTTTTTGCCGGCAAGGACACCGAGCACAACAATGCCCGAGTGCTGGCCGAGTGGCTGGAAGACGAACTGGACCGGCGTGGGCCTGGTAGTTCGCCAGTCTGTTATGCCCGATGAGCGATAAGCGATGCCCTTACAGTTAACCCCCGCCGACGACACCCACTGCACCTTCGCCCGTGACCTCACTCGCCGGGCCATGTTGCCGTACTACCGCGAATACGACCTGCTGTGGATCGAAGAGGCCTTCGACGAAGCCTGGGGCTGGCGTGAACAGTGGCTGGTGACCGAAGGTAGCACCCTGCTGGGTTTTTGCAGCCTCAGCCAGGACCGACAGGCGCTGTTCATCCGCGAGTTGCACCTGTTGCCCGAGCACCGTGGGCGTGGGGTCGGTGGCTGGGTGTTGGAACAGCTGGCGCTGTGGGCCAGGCAACGGCGCCTTGCGCTACTGCGGCTGATGGTGTTTCGCAGCAACCCGGCCCGCTTGCTGTACCAGCGCCACGGCTTCGTCGAAATGGGGGCGGACGATTGCTTCGTACGTATGCAGCGGGTAATCGGCTAATAGCTAAATGATGGCTTGTCGCGACTGCAGAGCAGGGGCATAGTGGATCCACACGTTTACGGCTGCCTGCAGGTGGGTAGGCCGTGCATGACGGCGATCAGGGAAGAGGAGAAGCCCTATGAATGGAATCGGTCCACGGCTGCGGGAAGAGCGTGAACGGCTGGGCATGACCCAGCGCGTATTTGGCGATATCGGCGGGGTCGAGCCCAATGCCCAGGGTAAGTACGAAAGCGGTGAGCGCACGCCGCGGGTCGACTACCTGGCGGCACTGGCGGCCAGGGGTGTGGACGCGCTGTACGTGCTCAGCGGCCTGCGTACCCCTGCACCGCTGCAAGGCTTGAGCACCGACGAGTCGGGTTTGCTGGGGGCTTTTCGACAATTATCGCTGGACGATCAGGCGGCGCTCTGGCATCTGTTGGGGCGGTTGGCCGACAACGCCAAGCCTAGGCAAACAGTGAGGCCGCTTACCGTTGAACGTCAGGCTTTTCTGAAGGAAGTAATGCGCTAGGCCCACCGGGAAAAATTTTGTTAAGGTGGCGGGATCCAATCGCCCTGTTTACGAGGTGTGTGCTTGATTAGGGTCTTAGTGGTCGATGATCACGATCTGGTACGAACCGGTATTACCCGCATGCTGGCCGACATCGATGGCTTGCAGGTGGTGGGTGAGGGGGATTCAGGCGAGTCGGCACTCAAGCTGGCCAGAGAGCTGAAACCGGACGTGGTGCTGATGGACGTGAAAATGCCAGGCATCGGCGGGCTGGAAGCCACCCGCAAGCTGCTGCGCAGCCACCCGGACATCAAGGTGGTGGCGGTGACGGTGTGCGAGGAAGACCCGTTCCCCACACGTTTGCTGCAGGCCGGCGCTGCTGGCTACCTGACCAAGGGCGCAGGCCTCGATGAAATGGTTCAGGCTATTCGCCTGGCTTTTGCCGGCCAGCGTTACATCAGCCCGCAGATTGCCCAGCAGCTGGCGCTGAAACCGTTCCAGCCACAGGGCTCGCCGTTCGACACATTGTCCGAACGGGAAATCCAGATTGCCCTGATGATCGTCGGCTGCCAAAAGGTGCAGATCATCTCTGACAAGTTGTGCCTCTCGCCCAAGACCGTCAATACTTACCGTTATCGGATCTTTGAAAAACTCTCGGTCACCAGCGACGTCGAACTGACCTTGCTGGCCGTTCGCCACGGTATGGTTGACGCAAGCCTGTAACCCCCCATGTCCCAAGATTTTGATGCCAGCGCATTCCTGGCGACCTGCAGTGGTCGCCCAGGCGTTTACCGGATGTTCGACGGCGAGGCCCGGCTGCTTTACGTGGGCAAGGCCAAGAACCTGAAAAAGCGTCTGGCCAGCTATTTTCGCAAGACCGGCCTGGCGCCCAAGACTGCCGCCTTGGTCGCGCGTATCGCCCAGGTCGAAACCACCATCACCGCCAACGAAACCGAGGCGTTGCTGCTGGAGCAGAACCTGATCAAGGAATGGCGGCCGCCCTACAACATTCTGCTGCGCGACGATAAATCCTACCCCTACGTGTTCCTGTCCGACGGTGAGTTCCCACGATTGGGCATTCACCGTGGGGCGAAAAAAGCCAAGGGCCGCTACTTCGGCCCTTACCCCAGCGCCGGGGCGATCCGCGAAAGCCTCAGCCTGCTGCAAAAGGCCTTTTCCGTGCGCCAGTGCGAAGACAGCTACTACGCCAACCGCACCCGGCCATGCCTGCAGTACCAGATAAAGCGCTGCAAAGGGCCTTGTACCGACCTGGTGAGCGCTGAGGAATACGCCGAGGACGTGCGCCATTCGGTGATGTTCCTGGAGGGCCGTAGCCAGCAACTGGGCAACGAATTGAATGCCGAAATGGAAAAGGCCGCCATGGCCCTCAATTTCGAAAAAGCCGCCGAACTTCGTGACCAAATCGCGCTGCTGCGCCGCGTGCAGGACCAGCAGTACATCGAAGGCGGCAACGGCGATGTCGACGTGATCGCGGCCTTCGTCAACCCAGGTGGTGCCTGTGTGCACTTGATCAGCGTGCGTGGCGGACGAGTGCTGGGTAGCAAGAACTTCTTCCCGCAGGTGGGCATCGAAGAGGAAGTGGCCGAGGTCATGGCCGCCTTCCTTTCCCAGTACTACCTGGGCAACGCAGAGCGCGAATTGCCAGGCGAGTTGATCGTCAACGTTGTTCACGAAGACTTCGACGCCATTACCGAGGCACTGCACACACTGCGTGGCCGCGAGCTGACCATCAGCCACCGGGTGCGTGGCACCCGCGCCCGCTGGCAGCAGCTGGCGGTGACCAATGCCGAGCAGGCGCTGAATGCCCGCCTGGCCAACCGTCAGCACATGGCGGCACGTTTCGAAGCCCTGGCTGAAGTGCTGGGCCTGGACGAAGTGCCACAACGCCTGGAATGCTACGACATCAGCCACTCCAGTGGCGAAGCCACTGTGGCCAGTTGCGTGGTGTTCGGCCCCGAAGGCCCGCTGAAATCCGATTACCGGCGCTTCAATATCGAAGGCGTCACGGCGGGTGACGACTACGCCGCCATGCACCAGGCCCTGACCCGTCGCTACGGGCGTATCAAGGATGGCGAGGGCAAACTGCCTGACGTGCTGCTGGTGGACGGCGGCAAAGGCCAGCTGAACATGGCCCGCGACGTGATGCAGGAGCTGGGCTTTACCGACCTGACCCTGCTCGGTGTGGCCAAGGGCGTAACGCGCAAGGCGGGTTTCGAAACCCTGTACCTGAACGACGTGCACCACGAATTCACCCTCAAAGGCGATTCCTCGGCGTTGCACCTGATCCAGCAGATCCGCGACGAAGCCCACCGTTTTGCCATCACCGGCCACCGCGCCCGCCGTGGCAAGGCCCGTCGGGTGTCCAGCCTTGAAGATGTAGCCGGGGTAGGGCCGAAGCGTCGCCGCGACCTGCTGAAACATTTCGGCGGCCTGCAAGAGCTCAACCGCGCCAGTATCGATGAAATAGCCAAAGCGCCCGGCATCAGTAAAAAGCTTGCCGAATCAATTTATGCCAGCCTGCATAGCGAGTAGAATGCCGGGCTCAACTTGCAGCCAGTCGTACCGATGAATATTCCAAACCTGCTCACCGTTCTACGCGTCCTGCTCATCCCGATCTTCATTCTGCTGTTCTATGTGCCTTATCACTGGAGCTATATGGCCGCCAGCAGTGTGTTCGCCGTCGCCGCCGCCACCGACTGGCTGGACGGCTACCTGGCGCGTCGCCTGCAGCAGAGCACGCCGTTCGGTGCCTTCCTGGACCCTGTGGCCGACAAGCTGATGGTGGCGGTGGCCTTGGTGCTGCTGGTGCAAACCCACGCCAACTTCTGGCTGACCCTGCCTGCGGCAGTGATCATCGGTCGCGAAATCGTGGTGTCGGCACTGCGCGAGTGGATGGCCGAGCTGGGCGCACGGGCACATGTGGCGGTGTCCAACCTTGGCAAGTGGAAGACGGCGGCGCAGATGCTCGCCCTGGTGATTCTGTTGGCCAACCCGCCGGCAGTGACCTTCTGGGTGATCCTGGGCTACGGCCTGCTGCTGGTGGCGGCGGGGCTGACGCTGTGGTCGATGGTGCATTACCTGCTGGCTGCCTGGCCGCACCTGCGCGAAGGCTCGGAACAAAAATAAAACTTTTTTGAATCAAGGGGTTGACGCTGTTTTAGAAATCGCTAGAATGGCTCCCATCACGACGCGGGAATAGCTCAGTTGGTAGAGCACGACCTTGCCAAGGTCGGGGTCGCGAGTTCGAGTCTCGTTTCCCGCTCCAGATAGTGATCTACAGACTTCTACTGACGTCTGTAAGTCGTTGAAAAGAGGGGCTTTGGCCCCTTTTTTCATTCCAGCGAGCGCCACGGAAATCCACCCACAGCTACCGTTTTTGAGTGACCAATTGAGGCACAAGAATACGGTTGGGACGGCTACCGGATAGTTGCTGGGGCTGAGCGGGAACCATGACGAGCATTAGGCCTAAGTCATAACTTAGGAGCCTCGAAATGGCACTCTCTGATCTGACAGTCCGGCAGGCAAGAACCACCGGCAAGCGCTACACCCTCTCCGATAACGACTGCCTGGGCCTGATGGTCTCTGCCGCAGGCGGCAAGTCGTGGATCTTCCGATACTACTGGCTGGGCAAGCAAAAGCGCATGTCCCTGGGTGGCTATCCCGCCCTCAGTCTGCGCGAGGCCCGCGCCGAGCGGGACAAGGCTCAGGTTCTGCTCGCCAAGGGCATTGATCCCCAAATCGAACGCGACCAGCGCCGGCACGCGGCCAAGCTGGCGGGCGAATACACCTTCAAGAACGTCTTCGATGCTTGGGTCGAGCATCGCCGCAAGGAACTCAAGGAAGGCCGTCAGAGCACGCTTTCGCAGATCCTGCGCATCTTCAACAAGGACGTGCTGCCTACCCTGGGGAAGATGTCGATCTACGACATTCGACGGCCCCAGCTCGTGGGCGTCGTGGCGGCGATCGAGAAACGCAAGGCGTTCACCACCGCCGAGAAGGTCCGCACCTGGTTCAACCAGATGTTCCGCTATGCCCTGGTCATCGCCGAAGGGCTGGAAGTCAATCCGGCCGCGGACCTGGACGTGGTGGCCGAGCCCAAGCCCCCGGTGGCCCACAACCCCTATCTGCACCTGCCCGAGCTGCCCGAGTTCCTTCAGAAGCTCCGGCGCTACAACCCCCGGGGCTGGCAGACCCAGCTTGGCGTCCGGCTGCTGTTCCTGACGGGGGTGCGCACGGGCGAGTTGCGCCTGGCCGAGCCTGAGCAATTCGACCTCGACCGCGGCTTGTGGATCATCCCGCCGCAGGTCGTCAAGCAACTCCAGGACGAAATGCGCAAGGCCGGCAAGCGGCCGCAGGACGTGCCGCCCTACATCGTGCCCCTGTCCCTGCAGGCCATCGAGATCGTGCGCTATCTCCTGGGCGTGATGCGTCCAGCGCAGAAGTACCTGCTGTCGCATCGCAGCGAACTCAAGAAGCGCATCAGCGAGAACACCCTCAACAAGGCCGTGCAGCTCATGGGCTACGAGGGGCGCCTGACCGGCCACGGCATCCGCGGCACCATCTCGACCGCGCTCAACGAGATCGGATACCCGAAGATTTGGGTGGACGCTCAGCTTTCGCACTCCGACCCCAACAAGGTGAGTTCGGCCTACAACCACGCCAAGTACGTGGAGCCTCGGCGTCGCATGATGCAGGACTGGGCAGACCGTCTTGACCTGCTCGAACAGGGTGAAGTCGAAGCCGCGAGCGCGCATCTGACCATCCGTATCGACGGGGTGCCGGCAATGGCGGAAGTGGAGGAAGTGGTGGGCGCGGTCTCCACGACTGCTGAGCCTGTTGTCCCCGGCGTGCCGCCCGTGGTGGCCACGCCTATCGTCGTGACCCCCAACAGCGGCGGAATCATGTTCCAGCGGCTGTCGCAGGTGCCGCCGCCTCCGGTGCATGCCCCGGAGCCGGAAGTCTCCGCGATCCAGCGCGAGCGCGAGGAAATGCTGGCCATCTACGAGTCGCCGAACAATCTGCCGGTCCCGCTGTTCGGCAAGCTGGCCGGGAAGTCCAAGGACCAGATCAACCGCGAGCTGAAGGCGGGCAAGCTGCTGTCGATCAGCCTGGGCAACCGGGGGCAGCGGGTTCCCGACTGGCAACTGGTGCCGCTCAAGCACAAGCTGGCCCAAGTGCTCATGAACCAATGCCCGCACGCCGATTCGTGGGACCTGTACCGCATGCTGACCCAGCCTCACCCCGACCTGGGTGATCGTGCGGCCATTGATGCGGTCACGCCAACGAACGTGCCCGCAATCATCCGGGTTCTCATGGGCGACTACCAGCACCATGCGGATGTGCCCGAGGCCGTTGCCCCGCGGCCCATCCCCGAGGACGTGCGGCAGAGCGTCCGCCGACTGGTGGACAGCGCAGCGGTGCTTGAAGGGGTCTAGTCCGGTCTAGTCCCATGCTGCAACCTATGGCCGGGATGAGACGGCTCCGGCCTATAGGAGTGCCTGCTACAGGGCGCCTGCCTCGGCGATCTGCAGCGCCCTGCGCTCGAAACGCTTGGCAGCAGAATCTGCTTGCGCGTGGGGCCGTTGGAGGTACGTCACGATCTCATAGGGGCCATCGGCGAGCGGTCGCATGCTTACCCCCCATTGATGGGCACGCTCGATGCGCGATTGCGCGCATACGCCGATGCCGTAGCCGGCTGAAACCCACAGCGCCATCATCTCGAATGAAGTTGCAGGCAGGATGTTCTCTTGGTCCACTGGCATCAGGGAGGCCAACCTCTCGTCCAGCAAGGGACAAGCCTCCGCCTGCCAGCGATAGATTGGATAGTCCTGAAGATCGGAGATGGTGAGCTTCGCCTGATCAACCAAACGGAACCGCGGTGGTATCGCGACGGCCATGCTTTCGCACCACAGCCTCCGGCTACTCGTCAGGTGATCCCCCGCACTGCTAAGAGATAGCCCCGCGTCGTAGCGGCCCTCATGCAGGCCCGTTACCAGCTCTTGATCCGAAACTTCACGCACGGCGATCGCGACACCCGGCTCGTGCGCTCGCTGCAGTGCAAGCAGCGCCGACAGCCGTGAAGACGGCACACCTGGCGCTATGGCGAGTGTGAAATTCGGGGACGGTCTGATGGCGTTGTGCATGGATGCCCCCAAGAGGCAACGGGATCGAAAAGAGCAGCCGACATCATACTCAAGAGATATCTTTAACGTGGTTAAAGATCAGTGATTCCATGACGCTTCTGCGAATGCAGAAGCGCACTATTCGGCCTGGACGGCCCGCCGGAGTAACCACCTATGAGTCCGCACCGGCGTTGGCGTTCGGGCAAGCGGTGCGAGCCGCTCGCCTGGCTCAGGGGATTGCTCAGGATGAGTTCGCGGGCTTGGCGGGGATCGCGCGCTCGCACATGGGCAAGATTGAGCGCGGCGAGCACATGCCGACACTCGCTCTCATTCTAAAAATTTCCCTGGCTCTCAAGATCAGCTCGGCCGAACTGATGACGGCCACGGAGCGCAACCTCTACCTTCAGGGCGATGCGTGACGCCGGATGTGGCGCAGGCGTCGTAGCTAATCGCTCTTTGGCGAACGCAAACGCTCGATGAAGCGCTCTACGGGTGCGGATAGTCCGCTACCGCCTTCGGGCCGAAGCAGGTAGGTGATGATGACGGCCGAATCGAGCGCCAACGGCCGGATCACCACGTCGGGACGTTGACACGCCGCGATTCGGGTCGCCGTTGCGAAGCCGATGCCGTAACCAGCTCCGACCAATGTGAGCATCATGTCCAGCGACGAGACATGCTCAACGATGGTGGACTCGCGCTCCAGGGGATGTAGCAGCCGGGTCAATTCGCGGCAGTAGCCCTCGCAAAGCTGCGGATCGCACATCACCAGCGGGTAACTCACGAGTTCACGTAGCGACACTTCCTTGTGGGCCAGCAACGGGTGCCGGATCGGCACGGTCACCACCAGCGGGTCCTGCCAGATGGGCTCCGTCACCAGTCCGTCGCCGACGTCCGCGGTGTGTGCGAAACCGATCGCGAAGTCGCCGGATCGCAGTCCCCGCAACTGTTCCGCCAGGGTGACCTCGGAGAGCCGTATTTCGATCTCCGGCTCCTCCTGGCGGCACAGGGCAAGAAGTGCAGACAGCCGCGGGTCGATGGCGCCATCGGAGATGGCGATGCGCACGCTGCCTCTTAGGCCTGCGGCGATCGCCCTGACGTTTTCTCGTGCCTGCTCCAGGTTGGTGAACAGCCTGCGAATGTCCTGAAGGAAGGTGGTGCCCGCTGGCGTCAACCGCGTTCCCCGCCGATCGCGGTCAAAGAGCAGCACCCCCAGTTCGTCTTCCAATTCCTTGATCGTGCGGGACAGCGGCGGCTGCTCGATGTGCAAGCGCTCCGCAGCACGGGTGAAATGCAGCTCTTCGGCGAGAGCCACGAAGCAGCGCAAATGACGAAGTTCCATGGGCACGTCCTTCAGCAATCCTGGTCATTGGGTTGGCCACGGCGCATTGCTGCCGAAGTGCGCTTAGAGGGGGCGACGTAGTGCTGGGTCCCTCTTCAGGGCGAGGAAAAAGGCCATCGGTGTATCTGAATAAGAATACATATGTTCATGTATTAACTCAAGTCAAGGGCGGTAGCAACTGTTTCGGAACGTGACGCCGAAGCCAACCCGCTCAATGCTTGAGCGGCTAAGGCAGTACTGACGCCAAAGTAGCGCGAGCCCACAGAGGGGCTCGCGAGATGTAGGACTGAAGGCGCTCTGCCTTCATGGAAAGGCCCAAATCAGGCCGGGTTGATTTCCAACGAGCCACGGTTGATCTGGTCGCGTTCCATCGACTCGAACAAGGCACCGAAGTTTCCTTCGCCGAAGCCCTCGCGGTAGTTGCCCTTGCGCTCGATGAACTCGAAGAACACCGGGCCAAGCAGCGGCTCGGAGAATATCTGCAGCAGCAGGCGGGGCTGGCCGCCTTCGGTCGTGCCGTCGAGCAGAATGCCGCGCGCCTGCAACTCGGGTACGGGCTGGCCATGGCCGGGCAGGCGCTTTTCCAAGTTTGCGTAATAGATGTCGTTGGGGGCGGTCAGCAGCGGGATACCGGCCATCTGCACGCGGTCGAGCGCATCGAGTAGGTTGTCGCACAGCAGGGCGATGTGCTGGATGCCCTCGCCGCTGAACTGCATCAAGAATTCCTCAATCTGGCCGCCGCCCTGGCGTGCTTCCTCGTTCAGCGGGATGCGGATCAGGCCGTCCGGCGCGCTCATCGCCTTGGAGGCTAGGCCGGTGTACTCGCCGTTGATGTCGAAGTAGCGGATCTCTTGGAAGTTGAAGAACTTCGTGTAGAAGTCGGCCCAGTACTCCGACTCGCACAAGCGCAATCCCATGGACGTGTTCCGCGCGTCTGTCCAGAACTGGCCAGAGGTTGTGGAGTGCCATGCGCTGACCGGCGACATGGACTATCTGCTGCGGGTGGTCGTCATGGACATGGCTCACTACTCCCGCTTCGTGCTCGACACGCTGCTCAAGCACCCCAGCGTGCAGGACTGCAAGACCAGCTTCGTGCTGGATCGCGTAAAGAGCACCACGGCCTTGCCCCTATGAGCATTCGGCCGGTTGGTGTGGCGGGGATGCAAATAGCGATTGACCTTCCAACGGTGGCAAGGAGCACACTTCAAACACCCCAACCCGAAAGGAGTTTTCCATGCAATTCCATCTCGAAGACATGACCTGCGGCGGCTGCGCCCGCACTGTGACGAAAACGATCCAAATGATCGACCCCAACGCCAAGATCGTCACGGACCCGCCGACCCGCCGTGTCGAGGTCCAGACCTCGGCCTCGCAAGAGCAGATCGCCGCGGCCCTGAGCGAAGCTGGCTTCCCGCCGCGCGCGCAGTAACACCGCATCGTGGCCGGCATGCACACAGGACGGCCGATGCGAGCACGTGCGCTGCGCCGTACCTGGCGCGGCGCTCAGTGCATCCCAAGGTAGGCCGACCTTGGCCACAGGGCCATCGCCACCATCATCAGGTTCTCGGTCAGGGACACGAAGCCCAGCGGCACGTTGCTGTCCCCGCCCACGCAGGCGCACTTGAGTTCCCGGCGATCGACATAGACCGCCTTGAAAACCGACACGGCCCCGACGGTCCCGATGAACAGCGCCAACGGAATCGACACCCACATCCCCACGCCCGCGACCATCTGGACGCCTGCGATGGCCTCCGCGAACGGGTAGAAATAGGCATACCGAACCCAGCGCTTGGCCAGCAGGTCGTCGCGAAGCCGTCCACGTCCTTGAGCTTCTGCAGCGCCAGGAGGCACATGGCAAAGGCCACGAACCACTCTGCCGCCTGAATGCTCTAGACTTGGCCGAAGGCCGCCCAGCTCGCCGCCAGCGCCATTGCGGCCGCCGTGGCGAACAGCGCGATCACAGGGGTCTAGGTCACGGCGTTCTTGTCCTTCACGGACATGCCGAAGAATTTGCGTAGGTCGTCGTAGCCGCCCACGCGCCGCCCGTTTATGAAGACCTGGGGCGTGGTCTCGATGCCATGCTCCTTCTTGAACGCATCCGTCTGCTCGCGGCTTGCCAAGTGTTTGTCCTCGACCTCGTAGCCCTTGCGGTTGAGCAGATCGAGCGACTTCAGCCCGTAGGGGCAGGTATGGCCGGGCATGACCATTCGGTAGAGCGTGGCTAGCTTGGGCGCAGACATGCAGGACTTCTCCTGTGGGACTTTCCATGGGCCGGCCGTCACGGATTTAAGGACGTTGATGACCTTTCCAGCCTAACCGACGACCGTGCAAAGGGAGTGTAGACACCTGGCTCGCGGGTTGGTCTGGCCCACGGGTTGGTTATCTGGCGGCAATGCCGTCAGTCCTCCATCTGCCAGAGCAACCCTGCCGCAGGCCGGTGCGCCTGAGGCAGCACGCAGGCTCCTAGTGGTTCTCCTTGGCATGGTTGATCGTGTACTTGGGGATCTCGACGGTCAGGTCTTCGGTCGCAACGATGGCCTGGCAGCTCAGCCGCGACTGCGCCTCCAGTCCCCAGGCCCGGTCGAGCAGATCGTCCTCGCATTCCTCGACTTCGTTTAGAGAATCGAACCCCTTGCGCACGATGCAGTGACAGGTCGTGCAGGCACAGCTCATGTCGCAGGCATGCTCGATCTCGATGCCGTTGTCCAGCAGGGCCTCGCAGATCGAAGTGCCTGCTGGCACGTTCAGTTCGGCTCCCTCAGGCGCCAGTTCAGGATGGGGCAAGACGGTGATTTTGGGCATATCTCTCCTGGCTGCTCAGTGCGCACACGGCTTTTTTCCTGCTGCGTTGGCTCGCGCGCGGCGCGGCACTGCGCCAGTGCGCGCTTCGGGCTTGTTGTCACTGATATCGGGCTGCTCCAGCGTGTGCAGGATCGGGCAGTCGGGCCGTTCGTCGCCGGCGCAACACCGGATCAGCGCCTTGAGCGTCGCGGCCATCTCCAGCATGCTCTCGATGCGCCGGTCCAACTCGTCGATGTGTTGCTGGGCCAGACGCTTTACATCAGCACTCTGGCGCGACTTGTCATTCCACAGTCCCAGCAAGTCCGTGATCTCGGCCACCGAGAAGCCGAGGTCGCGCGAACGCCGGATGAAATGCAACCGGTGAACGTCGTCCTGGGTATAGGCGCGGTAGCCCGAATCGGTGCGGTCAGCCGGAGGGATCAGACCGATTTGCTCGTAGTAGCGGATCATTTTGGCCGAGACCTTCGAGGCCTTGGATGCTTCACCGATGTTCATGGTGTTCCTCCTTTCTCAATGAGCGGTATCCGCCGCCAGCGGCGGCTGGAAGCGGCGCAGGCGCAGCGCGTTGCCGAGCACGAACACGCTGGACAGCGCCATCGCGCCAGCCGCGAAGATCGGCGACAACAGCACACCGTATGCGGGGTACAGGACGCCAGCGGCCACCGGGATCAGGGCCGTGTTGTAGCCAAACGCCCAGAACAGGTTCTGGCGGATGTTGCCGATGGTCGCCTTGGACAGCGCGATGGCGTTGGGCACGCCCTGCAGGTTGCCCGACATCAGCACTACGTCGGCCGACTCCACCGCCACGTCGGTGCCGGTGCCGATGGCCAGGCCCACGTCGGCCTCGGCCAGCGCCGGGGCGTCGTTGATGCCGTCGCCCACGTAGGCGATCTGGCCGTGGCTGGCTTTCAGCCGGCGCACGGCTTCGACCTTGCCCTCGGGCAGCACTTCGGCCACCACCTCGTCGATGCCCAGTTGCTTGGCGATGGCCTGCGCGGTACGCGCGTTGTCGCCGGTGATCATCGCCACCTTCAGGCCGAGCTGGTGCAACGCGGCAATGGCCGCGGGCGTGCTGGACTTGATCGGATCGGCCACCGCGATGATGGCGGCCAGCCGGCCGTCGATCGCGGCGTACAGCGGTGACTTGCCCTCGTTGCCCAGGCGCTCGGCCGTGCGAGCGAAGCTGCCCACGTCCAACCCCAGCTCACGCATGAAGCGATCGGCACCGACCTCGACACGCGCGCCGTCCACGGTGGCGCGCACGCCCATGCCCGTGACCGAATCGAAGTCTGTCATCGTCGGCAGCGCGATGCCACCTTCCACGGCCGACTCGACGATGGCGCGTGCGATCGGATGCTCCGAGCGCGATTCGACAGCGGCGACCTTCGCCAGCACCTGGTTGCGGTCAAAGCCGTCGGCAATCTCCAGGTCGGTCAGGACCGGGCGGCCCTCGGTCAGCGTGCCGGTCTTGTCCACGGCCACCACCTTGGCGTCCTTGAGCAGTTGCAGGGCTTCACCCTTGCGGAACAGCACGCCCATCTCGGCGCCCCGGCCCGTGCCGACCATGATGGAGGTCGGCGTCGCCAAACCCATGGCGCAAGGGCAGGCAATGATCAGCACCGCCACGGCATTGACCAGCGCGAAGGACAGCGCGGGCGACGGGCCGAACACCAGCCAGACCAGGAAGGTCAGCACCGCGGCCAGCATGACGGCGGGCACGAACCACAGCGTCACCTTGTCCACCACGGCCTGGATCGGCAGCTTGGAACCTTGCGCCTGCTCGACCATGCGGATGATCTGCGCCAGCATGGTCTGACCGCCCACGGCGGTGGCACGCAGCGTCAGCGCACCCTTCTGGTTGACGGTGCCGCCGACCACGGTGCTGCCTTCCGCCTTTTCGACGGGAATCGGCTCGCCGGTGATCATCGACTCGTCCACGAAGCTGCGGCCCTCGGTCACTTCACCATCGACCGGCACGCGCTCGCCGGGGCGCACTTCCACGATGTCGCCCTGCGCCACGTCGTTGATCGGGATGTCCACGATGCGGCCGTCGCGCAGCACGTGCGCCTCCTTGGCCTGCAGGCCGATCAGGCGCTTGATGGCCTCGGAGGTGCGGCCCTTGGCCCGTGCCTCAAGAAAGCGGCCCAGCAGGATCAGCGCCACGATGACGGCTGCCGCCTCGTAGTACACGTTCACCGTGCCGGCCGGCAGCAGACTGGGCGCGAACGTGGCGACCATCGAATAACCGAAGGCCGCGGCCGTGCCGACCGCGACCAGCGAGTTCATGTCGGGACCCAGGCGGAACAGCGCCGGGAAGCCCTTCTCATAGAAGCGCCAGCCCGGAATGGCGAGCACCAGCAGGGTCAGCACGAACTGCAGATACCAGCTCTGCTGGATGCCAATGGTGGAAGCCACCCACTCGTGCATGCCGGGAATCATGTGCGAGCCCATTTCGAGCACGAACACAGGCAGCGCCAGCACGGCGGCCAGGGTCAGGTCGCGCTTGAGTTCGGCGCGCTCGGCGTCCTTTTTCTCGGCAGCTTCCTCGTCGGCCTGCATGCCTGTATCGACCGGGCTGGCCTCGTAGCCGACCTTATCGACAGCAGCAATCAGATCCTGCACGGATGCTACGCCACGCACGGTAGCGCGCTCGGTCGCCAGATTGACCACAGCCTCAGTGACGCCCGGCACCGCCTTGAGCGCCTTCTCGACGCGGCCCACGCACGAAGCGCAGGTCATGCCTCCGATCGCCAGCTCGATGGTGCCCTGAGGCACGTCGTACCCTACCTTCTCGATCGCCTGGATCAGCGCCATGCGATCGACAGGACGGTTCAGGCGAATGTCCGCTCGCTCGGTGGCGAGATTGACAGACACGCTTGCCACGCCCTCGACCTTGGCAAGGGCGGCCTCGACTCGGCCGACACAGCTTGCGCAGGTCATGCCCTCGATGGGCAGGCTGATTGCCGCTGCTTGGGCGCCAGCACTACTCGTTGTTGCCATGCTCATGGTGTGCTTCCCATAGTTGAAATTCGACATGGAGGGAGCTTAGGGTTTACCATCGTGGGAAGGTCAAGCGCTTTTTCGGATGCTGTCAGGTTTCAGAAATGACCCGGTGCACGGGGAACGGAGGCCTTGCCTGCCAGGCTCGCACTGGTTCTTTGCTGCGCGCGCCTAAGCGGCCGCTGCCTTGTTAATTCTGAAGGGCGAAAACAGCCATTCGAGGTTAGGAAATATTTTAAAAATGAATACAAGTAAGCCATTCAGTACCCCACCGAAGGGTCCCAGCGCCGATTTGGAATCGCTGTCACAGAATGACGTGACCATCTTGGCTGAGACATTCCGCCTCCTGGGTGACCCGTCCCGGCTGAGAATCATGCTGTGCTGCATGAAAGGCTCTTCCTCGGTCGGGGACATCGCTGAAACCCTCGAACTCTCGCAGTCGCTGGTGAGCCACCACCTGCGGCTGCTGCGCGGTGCTCGCCTGGTCAAGGGCGTGCGCCAAGCCAAACAGATCTTCTATGAGGTGGCGGACAAGCACGTGAACCAGGTGCTGCTGGATATGGCCACCCACATCGCGGAAGACCACAACGACGAGTAACTGTTGGGCATAGCATGCCGTTGCGGCGTGGCCTACGTTCCATGGCGATATGCGCCCCACCGCCCGCAGCTGCGTTCGGTGAGGTGGTTTGGATGCCGCTTCCGATCAATCAGAAGTTGAGCGCGCGCTTGTCCACGGCCAGCGAGGCCTCTTTGAACGTCTCGGAGAGGGTCGGATGGGCAAAGCAGATGCGGGCGATGTCTTCGCTGCTGGCCTTGAACGCCATGGCGATCACGGCCTCGGCCACCAGTTCACTGGCCTGCGGGCCGACCACATGCACGCCGAGTATCTCATCAGTGGCAGGATCGGCGATCACCTTGACGAGGCCCGGCGTGTCGCCCAGCGCACGCGCGCGGCCATTGGCCATGAACGGGAAGGAACCGATTCGATAGGCGGTGCCCTGCTCTTTGAGCTGCTGCTCGGTGCGGCCTACCCAGGCAATCTCTGGGCTGGTGTAGATGACGTTGGGGATCGTATTGAAATCGACGTGACCGTGCTGGCCGGCAATGCGCTCGGCCACTGCGACACCTTCCTCTTCCGCCTTGTGCGCCAACATCGGGCCACGCACCACGTCACCGATGGCCCAGATGCCGGGCACACTGGTGCGGCATTCATCGTCCACCAGCACGGCGCCGCGCTCATCCAGTTGGAGTCCCACGGCGGCCGGATTCAGGCCTTCGGTGTTGGGCACACGGCCGATAGCCACGATCACTTTGTCTGCCTGCAAGGACTGCGTCTGGCCCTGGCTGTCGGTGTAGTGAATAGTCACGCCAGCCTCGGTTGCATTGACTTCGCGAACCTTCGCACCTAGTTCGATCTTCAGGCCTTGCTTGTCGAACGCCTTCTTCGCCTCCTTGGCGATGGCTTGGTCGACGATTGGCAGGAAGCTGGGCAAGCCTTCGAGGATCGTGACATCCGCCCCCAGGCGGCGCCAAACGGAGCCCAGCTCCAGGCCGATCACGCCGGCACCGATGACGGCCAACCGATCGGGCACGGCCGCGATGTCCAGCGCGCCGTCGTTGGAGAGCACGACCCGCTCATCGAACGGTAGGTTGGGGAGTGGCCGCACGTTGGAGCCTGTGGCAACGATGATCTGCTTGCCCACCAAGGTAACAGCCTCATCGGCGGCGACGCTCACCTCGAAGCCACCATCGACAGTCCTGGTGAAAGACGCCAGGCCGTTGAAAAACTGGACCTTGTTTTTGCGGAACAGATAAAGGATGCCTTCGTTGCTGGACTTCACGACCTGATTCTTACGTTCCAACATCGTGGTCACATCCATGCGCAGATCACCCGTGGAGATGCCGTGCGTGCCAAAGTGGTGCTTGGCTTGTTCAAAGTTCTCTGACGACTGCAGTAGCGCTTTCGAAGGGATACAACCGATGTTGTTGCAGGTGCCGCCAGGTGCTGGCTTTCCGTCCTTGTTCTTCCAGGCATCTACACAAGCGACCTTCATGCCTAATTGGGCAGCGCGAATGGCCGCGATGTATCCGCCTGGGCCGGCACCGATAACAATGACGTCGAAATGCATTTCCATGATTTACATCTCCAAAGTTTTTGAGGAAATAGTGAGCGCCTATGTCGCGCCTTTTGTCAGGTGGTCGCCAGATTACAGCTCGTTCCCTGACGATCACGTTGAACACTACGGCAGAACGAACCGGGCGCTCGCGGTATTGCCCCCACGTTCGACTTGGACGACGGCCTTCGTGCCCTTGGCTGCGGCGAAGGTCCCGCTGCCTTCGAGGCGGCTTCCGTCCGCGGCAGGCGTGAGTTGCACCTCCTGCTTTTGTGAGCCGGTCAACAGTGTGAGCTTGGCTTTGGTGTTGCTTACATTGACCTGCTTGCCGTGGTCGCGCAGGTAGAGTTGCGCTGCTGCGGGCTGAACGACCAACTCGTAGTCCACGTCCCGGACTTCGGTCACGACGCCACCATGCAGCGGCTTGTGGTCATGCGCGTGGTCATGGTCGCCTGCGGCGAAGGCGGTGACGGATGCCAGGGCGAGGGCGGTGCCGGCCGTGAGGGAACGAAATCGAACAGACATGAAAGCTCCTATAGGGTTACGGTGGTTGAAATCGGGTGACAGAAGGCGTTGCATCAGAATGCCTCCGCGTCGCGGTCGTCCAGCAGGCGTTCGGCAGGCTTGCGGCCGAACAGCCAGAACATGGCGGGTGTAAGGAAGGTGTCTAGCAGCGTGGAGCTGACCAGCCCCGAGAAGATCACCACCGCGACGGGGTGCAGGATCTCAGTACCGGGTCGGGACGCCTCGAACAGCAGCGGGGCCAGCGCGAAGGCCGTGACCAGCGCGGTCATCAGAACCGGGGAAAGCCGTTCGAGCGAGCCACGCACGATCATCTTCTGGTCGAAGTCCTCGCCCTCCATGCGCATGAGGTTGAGGTAGTGGCTCACCTTCAGGATGCCGTTGCGCACAGAAATACCCGCGAGCGTGATGAAGCCGACCAGGGCGGCCACGGACAACGGCTGGCCAGACAGCCACAGCCCCAACACGGCGCCGACCAGGGCCAATGGAATGTTCACCATGATGAGCGCTGATAGGACGACCGACTTGTAGCGCGTGTACAACACCACGAACATGAGCGTCAGGGAGACGATGGACAGCAGGCCCACCAGTCGCGAGGCTTCCTCTTGTGCCTGGAACTGGCCGCCCAGCGTGATGAAGTAGCCTTCGGGCAAGCGCACTTCTTGGACGACGCTGCGTATGTCGGCCACTACTTCGGACAGCGGCCGTCCCTGAGCGTTGGCCGACAAAACTATGCGTCGACGGCCATCGTCGCGGCTGACCTGGTTGGGGCCGTCGCTGTCTTCGATGGTGGCAAGGCGCGACAACGGGACCCGACCCATGGGCGTGTCGATGAGGATGCGGCTCAAGCCCTCAATCGACCGCGCCTGCTCGGGCAGGCGAACCACCAGCGCGAAGCGGCGGTTGCCCTCGATGACCTCGGTGATCTTTTCGCCTTCGACCAGGCTTTGCAGCGTGGACAGAATTTGCGGTGCGGCCACGCCGTAGCGTCCCGCCGCCGCATAATCCACGCGGATTTTGATCTGCGGCGCTAGGACCTGCTTTTCGATCTCCAGGTCAGCAAGCCCCGGAATTCCGGCCAGCTTGGCGCGCAGCAGATCCGCCTGCCCGCGCAGGACGTCCAGGTCCTCGCCGAACACCTTGATGGCGATCTGCGAGCGCACCCCCGACAACATGTGGTCGATGCGGTGCGAGATCGGCTGGCCAATGCCGATGGAGCCGGGCAAGTGAGCCAGACGCGAACGGATGTCGGCGGTGATCTCCTCCATGGAGCGCTTTAGCTCCGAGGCGGGCAGCAGGCCCACGTCCAGCTCGCTGACATGCACGCCTTCGGCATGCTCGTCCAGCTCGGCCCGTCCGCTGCGCCGGCCCACGTGCTGCACCTCTGGCACCTGCGCGACCAGCAGCTCGGCTTGCTGGGCAAGCGCCGAAGATTCGGCCAGCGTCACACCGGGATTCAGGCGCAGGCCCACCAGCAACGTTCCTTCATTGAACGGGGGCAGGAACGTGGTCGGGAAGAATGGCACCGCGGCGACAGCCAGTGTGACAGCCACAGCGGCCATGCCAAGGGCGGCACGCGGCCGCTGCAAGACCCGCTGCAGGCCGCCCTGATAGCGCGTCTTCAACCAGGCTAGAAGCCGAGTGTCGCCATGGTCCAGCGTCCTCATCTTGGGCAGCAGGTAGTACGAAAGCACCGGAGTGACCGTCACAGAGACCAGCAGCGAGGCCAGCGTGGAGACGATGAAGGCGATGCCCAGCGGCACGAACAAGCGCCCCTCCATCCCCGGCAGCGCGAACAGGGGCAGGAACACCAGCACAATGATCATCGTGGCGTAGAGAATCGCCGAGCGAACCTCCATCGAGGCCCTGGCAACGATGACCAGGGGCGTCAGCCGGTTCTCAGGGTGGCGGGTGCGGTCCTCCTTGAGCCGCCGCATGATGTTCTCCACATCGACCACAGCATCGTCCACGAGACCGCCGATGGCGATCGCCAGCCCACCGAGCGTCATGGTGTTGATTGATAGGCCGAAATAGTGGAACACCAGCCCGGTCACGAAGATCGAGGCAGGAATCGCGGTCAACGCGATCACCAGGGGGCGCAAAGTGCCCAGGAAGAAGAACAGGATCACCGCCACGAAGACCGATGCGCCGATGAGCTTGCCTTGCAGCGTGCTGATGGACGCCTCGATGAAGTTGGCTTGTCGGAAGGTCACCTGTGGCTCGGCCATGCCAGCCGGCAGTGAGCCCTTCATGTCCGCCAACGCTGACTCGATCGAGCGGGTCAGTGCAATCGTATCGGCCGTGGGCTGCTTTTGGATGCCCAGGATCACGGCTGGCAGGCCCTCGAAGCCCGCATCGCCGCGCTTGATGGCTGGCGCAAACTGAACATCGGCGACCTGGTGGAGCAGGATGGGTTGGCCCGCACGCACCGCGAGAGGCAGGTTACGCAGGTCGTCGAGTCGGGACGTGCGGCCCAGGTTGCGGATCAGGTACTCGCGGCCATTGATCTCCAGGAAGCCGCCGGAAGTGTTCGCGGAGAAGCCCTTGAGAGCCGCATCCAGATCGGACGCAGTCACGCCCAGCTCTGACATTCGCGTGGTGTTGGGCTGGACCTGGAACTGACGGACCTCGCCTCCGATCGGGATGACTTGGGCAACACCAGGTATGGCCATCAGCCGGGGGCGTAGCACCCAGTCCGCGTACTCGCGAGTGTCCATGGCCGACAGCGGCGGGGCTGCGTTCTTCTGCCCTGAGGGCTTGGCACCGATGGGGATTGCAATCTGCATGATCTCGCCCATCACTGAGCTGATTGGCCCCATAGTGGGCGTCACGCCCGGGGCTAGCCCTTCCTCCATGGACGTCAGGCGTTCGGAGACCATCTGGCGCGCCCGGAAGATGTCGGTCTTCCAGTCAAATGTCACGTAGATGAAGGAAAGCCCGGCGCTGGAGACCGAGCGCACGCTTTCGACGCTGGGCAGGCCGTTCATGGCCGTTTCGAGCGGGAACGTGATGAGTTGCTCGACTTCTTCGGCAGCCATGCCGCCAGCCTCCGTCATGAGAGTGACGGTCGGCTTGTTGAGATCGGGAAAGACATCTACCGGCGTGCGCGTCAGGGTGAACGCGCCATACGCCATCAGCACCAGCGCCCCGATGATGACCAGGAGCCGGTTTCGTAAGCTATTTTCGAGAAGCCACTTGAACATGGAATGGTGCCCCTCAACGAACTTGATTGATCAGGGACGCGCCCTCGACAACCACGCGGTCGCCGTCCGCCAGGCCCGAAGTGACAGCGATGGATGCACCATCCAAAGGAGTGATGTTCACGACACGCGGCTCGAAGCGCTCGGCCTGGTCTTTGACCCAGACGATGTTCTGGTTGGCAGGGTTCTTCATCAGCGCACCGGAAGGCACGCGGTAGCCAGGTACCGTCGTCGCCTCTTGCACGAAGACCACCACCGGCATACCGACCGCCAAGCGCGAGAGGCTTTCGCTGGTGCCCTTGAACAGCATGGGCAGGGCCTGCTCGCGCAGGCTGCTGGCGGCACCGACGAAGCTCAGCGGCACCTTCTGACCGCCTACTGCGAGTGCAGCACCGGCCAGGTTCTGTGCCATTGCCGGATCGTAGGCAAGCGCCTCGATGCGCAGTTGGGTCGGATCGACCACCTCAAACACCAGTTCGCGCGCATCCACGACCTGCCCGGCAACTGCGGGGCTGGATGCGATGACGCCGCTGACTGGGGCCTTCAGTACGTCCCTGCCGGCGAGGCCCCCGCTCAAGGCGCGGGCGCGTTCGGTCAGGCTGTTCACTTCGCTTTCGGCTGCTTCGATCTCCTTGCGGGGCACGGTCTCCGACAGCTCGCGCAGCCGGGCCAAGCGCTTCTGCGCGAGCGCTTGGCCCGCACGCAGCTCGGCAACCTGGGCCATCTGGCCTGAGCGCTCCAGCACACCGCTGGCCGGTTCGATGTAAGCCAGCACCTGGCCCTTGCGCACGGATTGGCCGATCTGCGGCAGACCATCCGGCCCGGGCACCAGCCGGCCCATTACCATTGCCTGGACCTTGCCGCCTGTCGTCGGGTCCATGATTACTTTGCCAGCCAGTTCATGGCTGCGGGCCAAGGGCTCCTGCTTGATCAGCTGGGTGCGTACACCGATCTGACGTTGCGACGGTTTCGGAAGAAACACGCTGCCATCAGGCTGGCGCTGGGGGCCATTGGAAGACGCAGCCGGCGCTTCGTCGCCGTGGTCATGGCCGTCGTGAGCGAACGCGGGAGCAGCCAGAGCCAATGCAGCCGCCATGGCCGTCGTCATTAGGAAACGGAAGTTGCGCTTCATGCTGCACCTCGCAGTGCACCGTTGGTGCGTGTACGTCTGCGCAGCGCCCACGCTAGGACACCGACGCCGAGGACTGCGGCACCGCCACCTAGTACGACCACACGGCCGGATGCGACGGCATGCTCGTGTTCGGCGTCTTCGCTATGAACATCGAGAACGCCCGTCAACAGGTCCGATTGGCCCTGCGCAGTAATAGTGGCCATGATTGAGGTCTCGCCATCGGATAGCGGCTCAGTCAGATCGGCCTCGAACTCTCCAACCCCGTGTGAGCTGACCTTTACCTGTTGACCACCCAGCTCGAGGGTCAGCTCGCCATCGGTCACCGGCCGGTTGTCGGCAGCATGGTCGAGGTAGAGTGTGAGACGCTGGCCGTTCAGCACACCCACCAGTTCGAAGTCATCGGAAACTGCGGCAAAGCGCGGAAGCGCGGCCGCTGCGGGGGCAGGAGCGGCTTCGCCATGGTCATGGCCGTCGCCGGCCCACGTTGCGCTACTGCCAAGCAGGAGGCTGGACAAGGCAGCTGCACGCCAGAAAGAGGATTGCGACATTTCTAAGGTTCCAGGATGGTTGAGCGCGCGCCGATCAGCGCGTGCCGGAGATGTCAGTGAAAGTCTCGGTCGGCTGCGGCAGCGTGCCTTGTGCCTGCAACAGGGACGAGATGGCCGCGGCATGCTCCACCTTGGCGAGCAGCGCCGCGCGCTCGGCCTCGGTGGCCTCCTGCTCGATGCGAAGGCGTGTCGGCATGTCCGTCTCGCCCATCGCGAACGACTTTTGGTAGAAGGTGCGCGTTTGTTGGGCTAGTCGCTGGCGCTCCGAAGCGGCCTGCATCTGGGTGCTGGTTGCCAGTTCGCGCGATTGGGCAGTTCGAATTTCCGAGAGTAGCCGGGTGCGCTGGGCCGCGAGTGCCGACTCAGCCTCCAGTGCCTGCGCATTGGCGCTGGACAATTGCTCGGTATGACGGCTACCCGTACCGAAGGGAATGCGCACACCCACCGTGATCGTCTGGTTGTAGCGTTCGCCGTAGCCGCCCCGATCCCGCGTGGTCGCCAGGGTCAGTTCGGGGTTGGCGTACTTCTGATGGGACACCAGTTCCGCAGAGCGGCGGGCCGCCAGCGCCTTGTGCTGCAGTTCCAGCAGCGCAGGGTGGTTACCCAACAACGCGCCGGACGGCTGTGCCGATGCCGGTTGAACTCGGACACCTGACTGCTCCGGCTGCGCGGAATCGGCCTGCGACGGGATACTCTCGATGCCGGTCAGTGCCAACAACGCCTCGCGCTGCGTGATTTCTTCGGCCTGAGCAATGGCCAGGGCACTACGAGCCGACGCCAAGGCGCCATCGGCCTGGTTTCTGTCGGCTTGCGCCAGGTCGCCCGCGCGAACTCGGCGAGCCACATCTTGCGCCAACTCGTCCGCGCTGCGGGTGCGATCCTGCGCCGCCACCAATTCGGCCTGGGCACGCTGCCATGCCCACCATGCCTGGCGAACCTGTCCGGCCGTGCGTAGCTTGGCGGCCAGCATCCGGCTGGATAGCGCGAGGCTTTCCGCGTCCGCCCAGCGTGCCGACGAGGCGCGCTCACCAGGCATCCAAAGGGGAATAGCCACCCCGACTTCATATTCGCGCTGTCCGTTGCGGTTGTTGAACCGATCAGTTTTGGTGGAGGCTTCCAGCGCCATCGGACCTGCCACCCAACTGCCGGCCGTCTCTTGGCGTGCTTGGGCGGCCTGCTGCCAGGCGCCTTCTCCAGCGGCTTCTGGCTGCCGCTGCCAAGCTGACTCCCACAATTGGGCGACCATGTGGCTGTCTGGTCTGGATGGGACGTGAGGGGCGGCTACTGGCTGGGCTAGCACGGTGCCGGCCCAAAGCGTGGATACCGCCCATATCCATCCCTTGCGTATGTCTTTGCGAAGCATTCAATTCTCCATCGGTGTTGCATCAGTACTTACCCCCGGCTGGGTGTTCTCTTTCCGAGCAAGTGCTTGTCGTTGAAAAGCCACTGTTCACTGGCTTAGATATGAACAATTGTATATCTATTCATATGAATGGGAAAGAAAACCTTACATCCTTTGAGCACCAATCGCCTTAGAGAGGGCGTCGGGCGCAAGACATCGAGAGGCGAGGTGGGGCTAATCCACTGCGCAAACAGCTATGCAGACTCCTTGAGCATATCCCCCGGGGGGGGATATGATTGCTGCATGAAAGAGATGCACAAGCACACCAGCCACCCAGATCTCGTGAAACGGCTCAAGCGCGCCGAGGGTCATCTGCGACACGTCATCGGGATGATCGAAGGAGAAGAAACCTGCCTGGACATCGCTCGCCAGCTCGCTGCGGTGGAGAGCGCCGTCACAGCGGCCAAGCGCGTCCTGATCCATGACCACATCGACCACTGCCTATCTCATGATGAGGACTCCGTTCTAGCCGAAATGAAGGCGCTAACCAGACTGCTCTGAGGTCTCTCGATGCTCTCCGTCCTAAAGAACCGCACCTACCGCCACCTGTTCACCGCGCAGGTGATCGCACTCGTCGGCACAGGCCTGATGACGGTAGCGCTCGGCCTACTTGCCTACGAGCTGGCCGGGGCCGATGCAGGTGCGGTGCTCGGGTCGGCGCTGGCTATCAAGATGCTGGCCTATGTGGGAGTCGCTCCAGTCGCACAGGCCTTCGCCGACCAGTTCCCGCGACGGTCATTGCTCGTAGCGCTGGACCTGGTACGAGCGGTTGTCGCGATCTGTTTGCCCTTTGTCACCGAGGTCTGGCAGATCTATCTGCTGATCTTTGTCCTGCAAGCGGCATCCGCCGGCTTCACGCCGACTTTCCAAGCCACTATCCCGGACATCCTTCCCGATGAAGAGGACTACACGAAGGCGCTGTCGCTGTCCCGGCTGGCCTATGACCTGGAAAGCCTGATTTCCCCGATGCTGGCTGCTGCGCTGCTGACCGTCATCAGCTTTCACAACCTGTTCGCGGGAACAGTGCTCGGTTTCCTCGTTTCAGCCGCGCTCGTGGTCAGCGTGCGGTTGCCCACAACTATTCCCGGACCGCGCCGCGGCATTTGGGATCGCACGACCCGCGGCACACGCATCTATCTCGCTACGCCACGCCTGCGGGGCCTGCTGGCGATCAGCTTGGCCGTCTCGGCGGCGGGCGCCATGGTGATCGTGAACACGGTGGTTCTCGTGAAGGCGCGCTTTGGCCTAGGCGAGGTCGAAGTGGCGTCGGCACTGGCGGCATTCGGAGGCGGTTCGATGGTGGCAGCCTTCGTTCTGCCATCCTTACTGGAAAAGGTGGCCGACCGAACCGCGATGCTCACCGGCGCTACCGTACTGGTCGTGGGCACGGGGATCGGCGCACTGCTGCCGAGCTATGCATTGTTGCTGCCGCTGTGGTTGATCATCGGCTTTGGCTACAGCGTGGCGCAAACGCCATCCGGCCGTCTTCTGCGCCGCTCGGCCCATGCCGAGGACCGTCCTGCGATCTTCGCGGCACACTTCGCGCTGTCGCACGCCTGTTGGCTCATCTGCTACCCACTTGCCGGCCGCTTCGGCGCGGTCATGGGCTTGCCATCGACCTTCATTGTCATGTCCCTGGTCGGCTTGGCCGGCGTGGCGCTGACGCTCTGGCTGTGGCCGGCCAGCGACCCTTCTGACGTGGCGCATGACCACCCCAGCTTGCCGCCGGATCACCCTCATTTACGCACACACGCAGACCAAGGCAGGCACCATCACCAGCTGATTCTGGATGACCTGCACCGTATCTGGCCGAAAGGATAGGCACATTTTCTCGTTGCGGCATCACAACGCATGGCTTCGGAGGCTGAGAAGGGTGAGCGAAAATATATCACATGAACACATATTCATGTGTTATATTTCGCCATAGTCAAACACTCAACCAGCAGAGGCGCCCATGTCCCAATCCAATGCACATGACCATGGTCACGACCATGATCACGACCACACCCCCACAGTGACGAGCGCCAACGAGCGCAAGGTTCTGGTTTCCTTCTTCCTGATCTTCGGCTTCATGCTCGTGGAAGCTGTCGGCGGCGTGCTGTCGGGCTCGCTAGCCCTACTTGCCGATGCTGGCCACATGCTGACCGACGCCGTGGCACTTGCCCTGGCTTACGCTGCCTTCCGATTCGGTCGCCGCGCAGCCGACAGCAAACGCACATTCGGTTACCTGCGCTTCGAGGTCATCGCCGGCTTCCTGAACGCCGTGACCCTGTTCGCGATCGTCGCATGGATCGCCTACGAGGCGTGGGAGCGGCTGCAGGCGCCGCCCGTCATCCTCGCCGGCCCGATGATGATCGTCGCCGTGCTCGGCTTACTGATCAACGTCCTCGTGCTGTGGATCATGACCCGCGGCGAAACCGATCACGTCAATGTGAAAGGTGCCATCCTCCACGTGATGGGTGACCTGCTCGGCTCTGTCGGCGCCATCGTTGCAGCGATCGTCATCTACTTCACCGGCTGGACTCCGATCGACCCCATCCTGTCGGTTCTAGTAGCGGCGTTGATTCTGCGCAGCGCCTGGAAGCTCCTGGCCAAGTCGATCCATATCCTGTTGGAGGGTGCGCCAGAGGACGCTTCGCCGGAAAAGGTGGAACAAGGCCTGATGAGCACTGTGCCCGGCCTGGCGGCTGTCAGCCATGTTCACGTGTGGCAACTCACTTCCGGTCGCACGATGGCCACGCTACACGTTCGACCCAACGTGGACGAGGAGGCGCGAGCTGTGGTCAAGCGCGTCGAGGCGGTGCTGCGAGAGCAGTTCAGCATCGAACACGCCACAGTCGGAATCGACTGGAACTCGGAGGCTGACGAGAACATCTGCAGCCTGCAACCCACGACAGGCCGTCAGGACCACAGCGGCCACGACCACAGTGAGCACAATCATGACCATGACCACTCCGCTCCCGGTCACAAGCATTGAGGCCGTGCTAGACGGTTCGCAGTTCACTTGAGGGTTTGAATCCATGACATCCCGCAAAACCACCAGCGCCGCTATTGTGCAATGTTCGACCTCTAACCACGGCACGACCACTGATGTCCTCGCACTATCGCAAAGTGACGTCGCTGTTCTGGCAGAGACCTTCCGCCTGCTGGGCGACCAATCGCGATTGAAAATCCTGTTGCAGTGCATGCGCGGATCGGTCGCAGTGGGCGACATTGCTGGCTCGCTAGACCTGTCGCAGTCCTTGGTCAGCCATCACCTGCGCCTGTTGCGCGGCGCGCGCCTCGTGCGCGGCGAGCGCCAAGCCAAGCACATCTTCTACGGCATTGCCGACCAGCACGTCAGCCAGGTACTCCAGGACATGGCGGTTCACATTTCGGAGGACAGACACGACGATTGACTGAACATGTGAGTGCGCGCCGGCCTACGCCTTCAAGGGGTAGGCTTTTTTTGGCTATTAATCTAGAGAGACACCGGCGCGCCTTGCTGAATGCCTAGAAGACCCCAAGCAAAAAGCACTCTAAAAATAAACACTTGAACATATCTTCATGTGTGTTATTATTTGTCTACGGGGTATCCGAAAGGCGTAAGGACCACGCCATTATTTTTAACGTCAAGGAGTATTGACCATGTCCAAGAAAATTCGCTTTGCTGTTCTGCTTTCCGCACTTTTTGCTGCTGGAGTAAACGCTCAACCGTTCGCCGCAGATATGACACGGCAACAGGTCCAGGAGGATCTGGCTGCTTGGAGGCAATCTGGGTTGGAAGCGTTGTCTCGCGGCGAAAGCGGCCCGGATACGTTCAGCCCTCAATACCAGGCTGCCTTTCAGCGCTACTTGCAATTGACCCAAGGTGATATGTATCAGGCGCCCTCAGCAGGAAAGACTCGTGCTGAAGTGATGGCTGATTTGGAACTGTGGAAAATCTCCGGCATGCACGCGTTCACCTCGCGCGGAATCACCACCGCTTCGCACACCCAAGCCTACCAACAAGCCTACGAGAGCTATCTCCAGCTCAAGCTGGTTGCGGCTTACAAGGCTCCGGTGGCATTGACTCGTGCTCAAGTAAAGAGTGATTTGGCAGATTGGCAGGTTGCGGGAATGGCTGGATTCTGGGCTGGTGAGCAGACGCCTGATACCTATAGTGATGCCTACCGCACCGCATTTGAAACCTACCAGATGCTGCGCAACAAAAAATGACTTAATGGCAGCTGCATAAAGCAGCGGTCGGATGGTTCAGCCAGAAAGAGATTCTTTCTTTTTTTTGAATAAACATACAAACAAGTGTTCATTTGTTTGCATAACATTCCGATCGCTGATTTGTGCGTCCTGCCACGGCGATTACTCAGAGAACCAGGAGATTGATATGTCTTTGGAAACATTGGACGGCACAGGAGCGCAGGACGAACAACTGGGCTTTCGGGTCGAAGGTATGGATTGCGCCAGTTGCGTCGGCAAGATTGAAACAGCGCTTGGTCGAATTGATGGCGTATCAAATGTACAGGTTAATTTTACAAATGAGACGCTGACGTTGACGCGCAGCACAAGTAGCCGAAATACTGCACGCGACATTGCCAAGAAAATCCGGTCCCTGGGCTTCGACGTGCAGGCACTGCCCGCGTCCGAAATGTCCGCAGCACCTGCACCGTGCCATGCGGCCCACGCGCATGACCACGCCGGCTGCGGCGGCCACCATGACCATGGGCATGCCCACGACCACGGGCACGATCATTCGCACGGCAAAGCGTGCGGTGATGACCATGGGCATGGCCATGCTCACGGCCATGCCCATGCCCATGACCACGGTCACGATCACGGGGCCTGCAGCGGGCATGACCATGCGCCGGCCTCTGCCTCCCGTGGAGCACCCAGCACGCCCCCCAACGTGTCCATGCGCGTCGAGGGCATGGACTGCGCCAGTTGCGTCGGCAAGATCGAAACGGCGCTCGCTCGCATGGATGGCGTGTCCGATGCCCGCATAAACTTCACCGCAGAAACGCTGGAATTGACGCTCGCGTCTGGCGGCCCCACGCAGCTCGGCCACATCGAGAAGACCATCAAGAGCCTGGGCTTCGGCGTCTCCGACGTGCGCCGCCATGATGGCTCAGCACCCGCGGCCCCAGCAGCAGCATCGACGGCGCGCCATCAGCGCTGGTGGCAGACGAAGAAAGGCAAGCACGTGCTGGGCCTGGGCGGCCTGATGGGCTCGGCCTACGCGATCGCGCAGTTCGTTCCTGGCTACGCTGAATGGATCTTCGCCGCTGCGGTGATCGCGGGCGTGCTGCCGTTCGCTCGCAAAGCCTTCGCGCTGGCTGTGTCAGGCTCGCCGTTCTCTATCGAAACGCTGATGGTCGTCGCCTCGCTGGGCGCGCTCGTGATAGGCGAGGCCGAGGAAGCTGCTGCCGTGGTGTTCCTGTTCGCGATCGGCGAGCTGCTGGAAAGCGTGGCCGCCGGCCGCGCGCGCGCCGGCATCAAGGCGCTGGCCTCCCTGGTGCCTAAGACGGCGGTACTGCTCGATGCCGCGGGCGGGCAGCGCGAAGTGCCCGCCGCTTCCCTGCGCGTGAGCGACCGCGTGCTGGTGCGCCCTGGTGACCGGGTGCCTGCGGACGGCAAGATCCTCCGCGGTGAAAGCAGCCTGGACGAGTCGCCTATCACCGGCGAGTCCGTACCGCGTCAAAAGGCTATCGGTGCCGACGTGTTCGCCGGCTCCATCAACGTCGATGGCGTGCTCGAAGTACAAGTCGAGAAGACGGCATCGGACAACACCATTTCTCGCATCATCCAACTGGTGGAGCAGGCGCAGTCCTCCAAGGCGCCCACGGCTCGCTTCATCGAAAAGTTCAGCCGCTACTACACCCCTGCCGTCATGGCCATCGCGGCGTTGATCGTGGTGGTTCCGCCACTTGCCATGGGTGGCGACTGGGGTACCTGGCTGTACCGCGGCCTCGCACTGCTGTTGATTGCCTGCCCATGTGCGCTGGTGCTCTCCACACCGGCGGCCATCGCCTCGGGCCTTGCGGTGGCCACGCGACGGGGCCTGCTGATCAAGGGTGGCAACGCGTTGGAAACCATCGGCCGCGTGCGCGCCATTGCCTTCGACAAGACTGGCACGCTGACCGAGGGCAAGCCGCGCATCACCGAGGTCCTGCCCTTCGGGCTGTTCAAGCATCAACAGGTCCTTGCGCTTGCCGCCGCTGTCGAGTCCGGCTCAAACCATCCCTTGGCGAAGGCCATTGTCGCCCATGCCAAGAGCCTGGACGTGGCGATTCCCCAGGCCACGGGCGCATCGGCCATTGCCGGCAAGGCGGTGCGCGCCACCGTGAACGGCAGTGCGCTCGCTGTCGGATCGCCCGCCCATGCGGAACAGACGGCCACGCTGACAGCCGCGCACCGCAGGGAAATCGACAAGCTGGAGGATGGCGGCAAGACCGTGGTGGTCCTGTTCGACGAAGCCAGCAAGAACGTTCTGGGCCTGCTGGCCCTGCGCGACGAGCCCCGCCGCGACGCGCGCGAAGGCGTGGCCCAGCTCAACGCCATGGGCGTGCGCTCGGTCATGCTGACCGGCGACAACCGCCGCACCGCGCAGGCGATCGCCGGCAAGCTGGGCATCGAGTGGGAGGCCGAGCTGCTGCCGCAGGACAAGCTGCGCTTGGTCAACGAGATGAAGCGTGATGCCAAGGTGGCGATGGTCGGCGACGGCATCAACGACGCGCCGGCCCTGGCGACCGCCGACGTGGGTATCGCCATGGGCGGCGGCACGGACGTGGCGCTGGAAACCGCCGATGCCGCGCTGCTCAAGAGCCGCGTCACGGACGTGGCCCACCTGGTGGCCCTGTCGCGGGCGACGATGGCCAACATTCACCAAAACGTCGTATTCGCCATTGGCCTCAAGGGCTTGTTCCTGGTCACCACCGTGTTGGGTATCACCGGCTTGTGGGTTGCCGTGCTGGCCGACACCGGCGCCACGGCCCTGGTCACGCTGAACGCACTGCGCCTGCTGCGCTTCAAGGGCGCGCCGGAGGCCAACCACGGCGACGACGCCGGGCGTCCCACCACCTTGTCCGTGCCGTCTGCCCGCTGAGGCAACAAGAGGGCTTGACCTTGCCGTCGTTGTAACGCCTAGCCTCCACACAAATGTCTGCAGAGCGCTTCGGAAGGGCCGGAGTCCTGCATCCAAGAAAGGGTCACTTCCATGCGTAAAAAAATCAGAATCATTGTGGTGGCAGGCGTCATCGCAGCCGTCGGGGGGGATAGCGATCGCTGCCCGCGACGCCAAGGACGAGGGCAAGGCCGCGGCGCCCCCGGCGGGCGCGCCGATGGCGCCGCAGGTGCCCGTGGCCGAGGTCATTACCCGCACGGTCGCGCCATCGGCCGAGTACACCGGCTTCCTGGCCGCGCCCAAGACCGTCGAGCTGCGCTCGCGGGTCGGCGGCGCCGTCGATGCGGTGAGCGTTCCCGAAGGTAGCCTCGTGCGCAAGGGCCAACTGCTGTTCCAGATCGACCCGAGGCCGTTCCAGGTTGCGCTCGACACGGCCGTGGCGCAACTGCGTCAGGCCGAGGTGCTGGCCAGCCAGGCCCAGGCCGACTTTGACCGCGCCGAGCGCCTGGTGGCGACCGGCGCCGTCGCGCGCAAGACCTATGACGATGCCGCCTCCGCACGCAACGCGCGCCAGGCTCAGGTGCAGGCGGCTAAGGCCGCCGTTGCTGCGGCTCAGCTGGACCTGTCCTACGCCCGCGTCACTGCGCCCATCGCCGGGCGCGTCGACCGCGTGCTCGTGACCGAGGGCAACTTGGTCAGCGGTGGCGGCGCCGGCGCGGCCACGCTGCTGACCACGATCGTATCCATCGACCCGTTGCACGTGTACTTCGACATTGATGAGGCCACCTATCTCAACGTCGTCAGCCGCTCGCGGCCCGCTGCGGGCGCCGGTAGCAAGGCTTCGCTGCCCGTGCAGGTCGGGCTGACCACGGACAAGGGTTTCCCGCACAGGGGCGCGCTCGACTTCGTGGGCAACACCATTGACCGAAGCACCGGCACGATCCGCGCGCGCGCCGTTGTGCCCAACCCGGATGGGCGCATGGCACCCGGCATGTTCGCCCGGGCCAAGCTGTCCACCGGCGCGGCGCGGCGCGCGAGGCCGTCCTGATCGACGATCAGGCCGTGGGCACCGACCAAGGGCGCAACTACGTGCTGGTCGTGGGCGAGAACAACCAGGCCCAGTACCGGCCCATCGAACTGGGGCCGGTGGTGGACGGGCTGCGCGTCATCAACGGCGGCCTGCAGGCCGGTGAGAAGATCATCATCAAGGGCCTCGTGCGCCCCGGCATGGCGGTCACGCCGCGCATGGTGCCCATGCAGGCGCCCGCGGCACCGGCCGCCGGCGCGACCGGCGCGACCAAGGCTGCGGCAAACGCTCCGGCTCCCGCTGCGGCGCCTGCCAAGGCCGGTGGCGCGGACCCCGCCAAGGCTGACGGCGCGGCCGGCTCGGCGGAGGCCCGCAAATGAATTTCCCCCGCTTCTTCATCAACCGGCCGATCTTCGCCATCGTCCTGTCGGTGCTGATGCTGATCGCGGGCGCGATCAGCTATTTCCAGCTCCCCCTGAGCGAGTACCCCCAGGTCACGCCGCCGACGGTGCAGGTCACCGCCAGCTATCCCGGCGCCAACCCGCAGGTGATCGCCGACACCGTGGCATCGCCGCTGGAGCAGGCGGTCAACGGCGTGGAAGGCATGATGTACATGCAGTCCCAGATGTCCACGGACGGGCGGATGGTGCTGACCATCTCGTTCGAGCAGCACATCGACCCCGACGTCGCGCAGATCCAGGTGCAGAACCGCGTCTCACGCGCGCTGCCCCGGTTGCCGCCCGAGGTCCAGCGCATCGGCGTGGTCACCGACAAGACCGCGCCCGATATTCTCATGGTGGTGCATATGCTCTCGCCGGGGGACCGCTACGACCCGCTGTACGTGTCCAACTACGCGATGCTCAACGTGCGCGACGAACTGGCGCGCCTGCCGGGCATCGCCAACGTGATCATCGGCGGTGAAGGCGAGTACGCAATGCGCGTCTGGCTCGACCCCGAGAAGGTCGCATCGCGGGGCATGACCGCCAGCGATGTGGTCGCCGCCATCCGCGAGCAGAACGTGCAGGTCGCAGCCGGCTCGATCGGCCAGCAGCCGAATGCGTCGGCCGCCTTCCAGGTCAGCGTCAATGCGCTGGGGCGCCTGACCACCGAAGAGCAGTTCGGCGACATCGTGATCAAGGCCGGCGCCAACGGCCAGGTGACCCGCCTGCGCGACGTCGCACGCCTGGAACTGGGCTCGGACAACTACACCATGCGCGGCCAGCTCGACGGCGAGAACGCGGTCGGCCTGCAAATCCTGATGACGCCCGGCTCCAATGCCCTGGACACGTCCAGCGCGGTGCGCGCGACGATGGAGCGGCTGCAGGCCAAGTTCCCCGAAGGCATCGAGTACAAGATCGCCTACGACCCCACAGTCTTCGTGCGCGCCTCGCTCCAGTCCGTCGCCGTCACGCTGCTGGAGGCCATCCTCCTGGTGGTGATCGTGGTGGTGCTGTTCCTGCAATCTTGGCGCGCGTCGATCATTCCACTGATCGCCGTGCCGGTCTCGCTGGTCGGCACGTTCGCGGTGATGCACATGTTCGGCTTCTCGCTGAACACGCTGTCGCTGTTTGGCCTCGTGCTCTCCATCGGCATCGTGGTGGATGACGCCATCGTGGTGGTGGAGAACGTGGAGCGCCACATGGCGCTGGGCGAATCGCCCAAGGATGCGGCGCGCAAGGCGATGGATGAAGTGACTGGCCCGATCCTGGCCATCACCTCGGTGCTGGCAGCGGTCTTCATCCCCTCGGCGTTCCTGTCGGGGCTGCAGGGCGAGTTCTATCGCCAGTTCGCGCTGACCATCGCGTTCTCGACCATCCTGTCGGCGATCAACTCGCTTACGCTGTCGCCAGCGCTGGCCGCCATCCTGCTCAAGCCGCACCACGGCGCGGCCAAGCCCGATCGTCTCACGCGCATCATCGACGGCGTGTTCGGCGGCTTCTTCCGCCGCTTCAACCGCTTCTTCGATCGCGCCTCGAATTCCTACGTCGGGGGCGTGCGCCGCGCGGTGCGCGGCAGCGCCATCGTGCTGCTGCTCTACGTCGGCTTCCTGGGCCTGACCTGGCTGGGCTTCCACAAGGTGCCTGCGGGCTTCGTGCCGGCCCAGGACAAGTACTATCTCGTGGGCATCGCCCAGCTTCCGACCGGCGCCTCGCTGGATCGCACCGAGGCGGTCGTCAAGGAGATGACCAAGATCGCACTGGCTGAGCCGGGCGTCGAGAGCGTGGTGGCCTTCCCGGGCCTGTCGGTCAATGGACCGGTGAACCAGCCGAACACCGCGCTGATGTTCGCCATGCTCAAGCCCTTCGATGAGCGCAAGGACCCGTCGCTGTCGGCCTTCGCCATCCAGGGCAAGCTCATGGGCAAGTTCAGCCAGATCCCGGACGGCTTCGTTGGCATCTTCCCGCCGCCGCCGGTGCCGGGCCTGGGTTCGATGGGCGGCTTCAAGCTGCAGATCGAGGACCGGGCGGGCCTGGGTCCCGAGGCGCTTGCGCAGGCACAGGGCCAGATCATGGGCAAGGCCATGCAGGCGCCCGAGCTGGCGAACATGCTCGCCAGCTTCCAGACCAATGCGCCGCAGTTGCAGGTGGACATCGACCGGGTGAAGGCCAAGTCGCAGGGCGTATCGCTGACCGAGGTGTTCGACACCCTGCAGGTCAACCTTGGCTCGCTCTACGTCAACGACTTCAACCGCTTCGGTCGCACCTACCGGGTCATGGCCCAGGCCGATGCGCAGTTCCGCATGCAGGCTGAGGACATAGGCATGCTCAAGGTGCGCAATGCAGCGGGCGACATGATCCCGCTGAGCGCGATCGCGACCATCGAGCGCAGTTCCGGCCCCGACCGGGTGATGCATTACAACGGCTTTCCCTCGGCCGACATCAGCGGCGGGCCAGCGCCGGGCTACTCGTCCGGCCAGGCCACCGCCGCGATTGAGAAGATCGTGAGCGAATCGCTGCCGGACGGTATGACCTACGAATGGACGGACCTGACTTTCCAGGAAAAACGGGTTGGCAACACGGCGATCTACATCTTCGCGCTGGCGGTGCTGCTCGCCTTCCTGTTCCTGGCGGCCCAGTACAACAGTTGGTCGCTGCCGTTCGCTGTGCTGCTGATTGCACCCATGGCGCTGCTCTCGGCGATCGCCGGCGTCTGGCTCTCTGGGGGCGACAACAACATCTTCACGCAGATCGGTTTCGTGGTGCTGGTCGGCCTGGCTGCCAAGAACGCGATCCTGATCGTGGAGTTCGCCCGCGCGAAGGAAAGCGAAGGGGCCGATCCGCTGGCAGCCGTGCTCGAAGCCGCGCGCTTGCGGCTGCGCCCGATCTTGATGACGTCGTTCGCCTTCATCGCTGGCGTGGTGCCGCTGGTGCTGGCCAGCGGTGCGGGCGCCGAGATGCGCCACGCCATGGGCATCGCGGTGTTCGCCGGCATGCTGGGCGTGACGGTATTCGGCCTGGTGCTGACGCCGGTGTTCTACGTTGTGGTGCGCAAGCTGGCGCTGCGCCGCGAAGCGCGCCATGCCCGTGGCGGCATGACCGACCAGCACGCATGACGGCCAGGAGGACATACGACATGAAAACATCTTTCGCATTCACACGACCCGCCAGGACGCTGGCGCCGCTCGCCCTCGCGGCGGCGCTGGCTGGCTGCTCCATGGCACCGAAGTATGACCGGCCCGCAGCGCCGATCGACACGGCCTATCCCTCGGGCGCGGCCTATGTGGAACTGGCGGCCGCGACGCCCGACGACGCGATCACGGCCGAGATCGGTTGGCGGGACTTCTTCCGCGACCCGCTGCTGCAGCAGTTGATCGGCATTTCGCTGGAGAACAACCGCGACATGCACAAAGCCGCGCTCAACGTGGAGGCGGCTCAGGCGCTGTACCGTATCCAGCGTGCCGAGATGCTGCCGAACCTGGGCGTTTCCGCCCGCGGCGCGTCAGAGCGCGTACCGGCCGACCTCAGTACCACGGGGCAAAGCGACGTGCTCCGGCGCTACGACGTGGCCGGGGTGACGGCCGCCTGGGAGCTGGACCTGTGGGGCCGCATCCGCAGCCTCAACGACCGGGCGCTGGCGTCCTACCTGGCCCTCGACGAGACCCGCATCGCCACGCAGATGAGCCTGGTGTCCGAGGTGGCCAGCGCCTACCTCACGCTGCGCGCCGACCAGGAACTGCTGCGCCTGACGAGCGACACCCTCGCCACACAGAAGCGCTCCTATGACCTGACCACCCAACTGGTGGAAGCGGGAAATTCCACGCAGCTCGACCTGCGCCGCGCGGAGATCGCGCTGCGCACCGCCGAGGCCAACCGCGCCGCCTACACGCGGCAGGCGGCCAAGGACCGCAACGCGCTGGTGCTGCTGCTGGGCCAGCCGCTGACGCCGGAGCTGTCCCGGCAGCTTGACGAGGCCGTGGCGCTGCCGGACGACATCGTGCCGACCGACCTGCCGAGCGGCCTGCCGTCCGAACTGCTCGCGCGTCGGCCGGACATCCGCGCCGCCGAGCAGATGCTGATCGGCGCCAACGCCAACATCGGCGCGGCGCGGGCCGCGTTCTTCCCGACGATTAGCCTCACGGGCTCGGCGGGCACGGCCAGCGCTTCGCTGGACGGCCTGTTCGATTCGGGCTCGCGGGCCTGGAGCTTCCTGCCGCAGATCACGCTGCCCATCTTCCGCGGCGGCGCGTTGCGAGCCAATCTGGACGTGGCACAGGTACAAAAGAGGATCGAAATCGCCAACTACGAGAAGTCTATCCAGGCGGCCTTTGCTGAGGTGGCTGACGGCTTGGCGGGCAAGCGCACGCTTGATGAGCAGATCCGCTCGGAGCAGCTCCTGGTAGCGGCTAGCCAGAAAGCCTACCAACTAGCCGAGCAACGCTTCCAGGAAGGCGTGGACGACAACCTCACCTTGCTCGATGCGCAACGCACACAGTACGGTGCGCAGCAGACCCTGGTGCGCACGCGCCTGACGCGGCTGAACAACCTCATCCACCTCTACAAGGCGCTGGGTGGCGGCTGGACTGAGCACACGGTGCAATCGGGCGCCACCGGGCAACCATCCGCCCGGTCGCCGGGATAAGGGCTATGCGCAACGGCGGCGTTCCCCATCGTTGCGCACGGAGAACCGGATGAGGATCGGTGAACTTGCGCGCTTGACGGGCACCCCCCCGGAGAACATTCGGTTCTACGAGCGGGAGGGCCTGTTGCAAGCCCCGGAGCGGTCACGCAACAACTATCGGCGCTATGGCCCGGCCCATGTCGAACGGCTTCACCTGATTCGCAACTACCGTGCCTCGGGAATCGGCCTGGATGACGTGCGCCGCCTACTGGGTTGGGCACATGAGGGGTTCCTGGAACCTGAGCTGCTAAGGCAGGCTGTCCAAGGCCATCTCGCCTGTGTTGAGGAACGCATGGAGCAACTGATCCAGGTGAAAGAGCACCTGCTCGCATTGGCCCTGCACGGTGCTGCTTCCGCCGGGGCTTCCGAGGATGGACCGGCTCGCGATGGTTCGTGAGCATCGCATGTCCATATAACTGAATATATATTCATGCGTGTAATATTTCCGGCCAGACAAACGAATAAGAAAGACGCCCATGACCGACCAGAGCATCACGCGCCGAAACATCGGCGTTCTCACCGCCGCGCAGGCGCTCGGCGGCGCCAGCGCGCCCATCGTGATGTCGCTGGGTGGGCTGGTCGGCCAGCAGCTTGCCAAGAATTCGGCCTGGATCACCTTGCCCGTGAGTCTGTTCGGCCTGGGTCTTGCCATCGGCACCTTGCCTGCCGCCTTCATCATGCGGCACCATGGCCGCCGCAACGGATACGTGGTGGGGGTCGGCTTCGGCGTGGCCTCGGGCCTGATCGCCGCGTTGGGCATCATGCTGGCCTCGTTCTGGATCTTCTGCGCCGGCACCTTCCTGGCGGGCTTCTACGGCGCGTATGTGCAGAGCTACCGCTTCGCAGCCGCCGACACCGCCGAGGACGCGCTTAAGGCCAAGGCCATTTCCTGGGTCATGGTGGGCGGTCTCGCGGGCGCCATCATCGGGCCGCAGTTGGTGATCTTCACGCGCGATGCGGTAGCGGGCACGCCCTACGTTGGCAGCTTCCTCAGCCAGGCGCTGCTGCCGCTGATCGCCTTGCCGATCCTGCTGATGCTGCGCACGCCGAGCCAGACCCAGGCCGAAGCAGTCGCCGATAGCGGTCGGACGGTGCTGCAGCTCTTGGCGATGCCGCGCTATCTGCTGGCCGTGGCTGCGGGCGTGGTGTCCTATGGGGTGATGGCGTTCGTGATGACGGCCGCGCCGGTGGCGATGGTCAACCACGGGCATTCGGTGGACAACGCCGCCCTAGGAATACAGTGGCACCTGCTGGCGATGTTCGGGCCGAGCTTCTTCACCGGGCGACTGATGGTGCGCTACGGCAAGGAGCGCGTGACCGCCGTCGGCATGGTGCTGCTCGCCGCCTCCGGGGTGGTGGCCCTGGGCGGGCTCGGCCTGTCCCACTTCTGGGGCTCGCTGGCGCTGTTGGGCATCGGCTGGAATTTGAGTTTCATCGGCGCCACGGCGATGGTCACCGACTGCCACACCCCGGCCGAGCGGGGCAAGGCGCAGGGCATGAACGACTTCTTCGTCTTCGCCGCCACGGCGGCCGTGTCGTTCCTCGCGGGGTCGATCCTGCACAGCTCGGGCTGGCAAGCGGTCAACTGGATGATCTTCCCGGCCTTGGCGCTGATCTTGGTGCCGCTGCTGTGGCAGGGGCGGTACGGTTGCAACTGACTTGACTTGGGGCATTGATCGAGGACTGGAAGCCGATAAGTGGCCCGTTCCGGCACTACACGACTTGTCTCCACTGCTGAAACTTCGGAAAGCTACTTTGCCGTTCCACCTTTATTGATGGTCAAAGAGTTGTATGGACAGATGAATTTAGTTAGTTAGTTAGTTAGTTAGATTTATCAAGAAGCAGTTTAACCACGGCTTTGGCTTTGCGAGCAGCGTGCAGATCTCCAAGAACGTGAGCCTGAATAATCGCCCCTTCAAGCAACATAGCAATTGTTTCAGAGATTTGAACTATCGATTCTCTGGACGTTATGACAAGTGAAGTGTGGTGTGTGATCCATCGCAGCATAGCCTCTTTGTTTCGGGCGCAAAGCTTATGTATATCATGATCCGGATTGCTGAATTCGGCGCTGACATTAATGAAATAACAACCCAAGAAAAGTGGCTTGGATTGATCGAGACCCTGAAACAGATCGTCAAAAGCATCAAGCATGGCATACAAGGCGTCCCTACCTGGCGTCGCTTCGTGCAAACGCAAATCGAGCCAAGAGAAATACTGCTGATCACAATATTCGACGGTCGCAGCAATTAGATCTTCCTTGCTGGAGAAATGGTTATATAGCGTTTTCTTGGCAATGCCGGACTCTTCAAGTACCCGATTGATGCCAACAGCATGAATGCCGTACTTATAAAAAAGGTTAAAGGCAGTTGCGACTAACTGTTCTTTTTTGTCCATGATGTTATTCATCGTTGTGAGGATTCATACGCGACATGTTGACACAAGGAGACAGGGTTGTCTACAATCCCTCAAGGAGACCGATCTGTCTCTTTCTTTGCAATTTCCTTGAGGCTTCTTTTATGAACACGACAACAGCGGCTTCCGCACAACAGCCCTCCGTCATCTATGATCTAGTCACGATAGGTTCCGGTTCGGCGGCTAGAGCCGCAGCGAACGAAGCACGTAGGCTCGACAAAACAGTCGCCATGATCGAACAGGGGTTGGCAGGAGGGACCTGTCTCAATGTAGGATGCGTTCCTTCAAAGACGTTGCTTGCGGCGGCTTCTGCTCGCATGTCTGCTGCGCATGGGAAGTTCCCAGGTATAGCGACCTCGGCCGGGCCTGTCGACTTGTCTTTGCTTGTCAGAGATAAAGATCAAATGATCGGGCACTTCCGGCAGTCTTTCCATGTACAAGCACCCAAGGATGCAGGTATTGCGGTATTTCGCGGCAAGGCGACCTTTGTAGCGTCAGATGAGCCAGATATCGTAGCGCTCGTCGTCGCGGACTCAGACGGAAACACAAACCTGGTGTACGCCAAGCAGGTACTGATCGCCAGTGGGGCAGCGCCATTCATTCCTTCCATTCCTGGCCTCAGTGAGGTGGACTTTCTCACTTCCGGCTCGGCCATGTCCCTTGAGCAGGTGCCTGAGTCCATGCTGGTCGTCGGCGGCAATGCGATCGGTCTGGAGCAAGGTCAATTGTTCGCTCGACTGGGCAGCAAGGTTGAAGTGGTCGAGATAGCTCCTCGAATTGCACCGTTCGAGGATCCCGCGATTTCTGCGGCACTGGAGCAGGCGCTGTCAGCGGAGGGCATCATGTTCCATACTGGCGCCAATCTGACAAACGTCGTACCACACGAGAGCGGGGTGCTTGCAACTGTCGTCGCCGAAGGACGTACTCAGCAAATTTTCGCCCATAAGATTCTCATAGCGACGGGGCGCCGTCCGGCAACTGAAGGACTCAACTTGGATGCTGTCAATGTGTCCAGGGGCGATCGAGGCGAAATAATTGTGGACGAACATCTGCGAACCTCAAATCCTCGCATCTGGGCAGCGGGCGATGTCACTGGTATGGCTCAATTAGTGTATGTCGCTAGTGCGCAGGGGACCGTGGCCGCGAGCAATGCTCTGGGCAACGAGCCTCGGTCCCTAGACTACACCGCCTTGCCCCGCGTCATTTTCACGTCGCCCGAGATGGCTGCTGTCGGCATGACTCCTATGCAGGCTGAGGCGGCCCAAATTGCCTATGATGTTCGTGAAATTCCGGTTTCCTTTGTTCTACGTGCTATTGTAAGTCGTCACGACAAAGGGATAATCAAGATGATATCCGAGCGTGAGACAGGAAGGATTCTGGGTATTCATATGGTAGGCGAATCTGCTGGAGAGGTTATTGCAGCTGCAACCTATATTATCTCCGCAGGACTTACGGTTGACCAACTTGCAAAACAGTGGTCTCCGTACTTCACTATGGCGGAGTCGCTTAAAAACGTAGCAAGCAGTGCGCCAACTTTGGAAGATTCGGCTAATGGCTAAATCTTATTATTACTATGCGCTTAAATTTCAAGGGATCGTTTCAGGGTAAAGTTTCCTGATGTGAGCATGTTTGAGTTTTTTGCTATGGCGGGATCGCTCAATGGGCTTCCCGCCTTTTTTGTGGTGAATCATTAAAGAATTTGCCGATCTTGAATATATGCATAAAAACTCAGGGGGTGCCGTTCAGTCTGTTGACGAGAAAGATAGGATTCTTTTACTGAGAAATTCCCGTCAGAACTTCAATTTATCTTCTCTAAATTTGAAAGGTTGTCAGGCAATTCATGCGCGATGAGTAGACACGCTGGCCTGCTTCAGTGCCCCCGAGTACTGCGACCAGAAGGAAAGGGGTTATTCGTTTCATAGTTCGATTTCCTGCTGTGGGCTACTGCTTCGCAGCCGCCGTCACCGCCGAGGACGCGCTTAAGGCCAAGGCCATTTCCTGGGTCATGGTGGGCGGTCTCGCGGGCGCCATCATCGGGCCGCAGTTGGTGATCTTCACGCGCGATGCGGTAGCGGGCACGCCCTACGTTGGCAGCTTCCTCAGCCAGGCGCTGCTGCCGCTGATCGCCTTGCCGATCCTGCTGATGCTGCGCACGCCGAGCCAGACCCAGGCCGAAGCAGTCGCCGATAGCGGTCGGACGGTGCTGCAGCTCTTGGCGATGCCGCGCTATCTGCTGGCCGTGGCTGCGGGCGTGGTGTCCTATGGGGTGATGGCGTTCGTGATGACGGCCGCGCCGGTGGCGATGGTCAACCACGGGCATTCGGTGGACAACGCCGCCCTAGGAATACAGTGGCACCTGCTGGCGATGTTCGGGCCGAGCTTTTTCACAGGACGACTGATGGTGCGCTACGGCAAGGAGCGCGTGACCGCCGTCGGCATGGTGCTGCTCGCCGCCTCCGGGGTGGTGGCCCTGGGCGGGCTCGGCCTGTCCCACTTCTGGGGCTCGCTGGCGCTGCTGGGCATCGGCTGGAACTTCAGCTTCATCGGCGCGACGGCGATGGTCACCGATTGCCACACCCCGGCCGAGCGCAGCAAGGCGCAGGGCATGAACGATTTCTTCGTCTTCGCCGCCACGGCGGCCGTGTCGTTCCTCGCGGGATCGATCCTGCACAGCTCGGGCTGGCAGGCGGTCAACTGGATGATCTTCCCGGCCCTGGCGCTGATCCTGGTGCCGCTGCTGTGGCAGGCCGCGCGAAAGCCGGCGCTGCCAGCTCCGGTCTGATCGGAGCGGTGCAAGAGGCGCTCCGCGCAGTGGGTCGCCTCGGCCGCTACAGCACCTGCTTCCACTGGCGCAGCCTCGACAGCGCGTCGTCGTAGGCGGTGGAGGTGAAGAACTGGATCTTGCGCCCGAGGGTCTTCATCGGGCTCAACGCGGGATCGAAAAGCGAGGCGTTCGAATGGTGCGCCACGCAGTCGAGCACCCGGTCCTGTCCCTCCGTGAGCATGGCTTCCAGCTCGCGAAGGTCTCTGCCCGCGAAACGGCGCTGGAAGCCGGCAGAAAGACGCTCGGCCCGCTGCGCCATCGCACTCGGCGAGTAAAAGGACGCCGAAGGTCCAGGCGTCCGATCATGCGCGAACTGCAGGATCATCGTGTTCCAGACGATGACGTCCACCAGGACCATCGCAGCGTTGGTATGCAGGCGCGGCTCCTGCCAGATCATGGCCGTGTGCCGGTAGTGGCTGGCGGGAATGGTGGCAGCTTCTACCCCGAGCTTTCGGTGGCTGGCGCGAACCTTGTCAAGGAGTTCCTGCTTCGTGGTTGGTAGTTTCATTCGGGATTTCTATTTCATCGAGACAAGGCTCGATAACCGGCGTGTCAGATATTCATCAAGTCACCAGCGCAATTACCTTGGATTGAGGAAAAGCGCTTGCCTCACCGCTGCGCTGGCGGCGCCGAGGGCTTGTGCATGATGAAGCGGGACATGTCGGTGATTTCCTGTTTGCGGATTTACGTTACTGCTGAAGCTGCTTCTGCATGGTGTTGTGGTTGTAGTAGTCGCTGGCATAGACAATCTTTCCGTTCGAAACACGGAAGAAGCTCGCGCCGAAATAACTGATGGTCGAACTGGAGGGCGACGTCCCGCCATTGCTGTTCTTGGTGGCGGTGAATTCCCACTCGATCGCCACACCATCGCCGGAGGCAACCGGCTGCGAACGGATTTTCATTTTTCGGTCGGGCAGGATTTTCATCAGAAACTGCGAGACTTCGGTAATGGCTTGAGGCCCAGTGCGGGACGCTTCATTGCTGGTATTGAAATAGACGACGTTGGAATCGAGCACTTTTTCCATCGCGTCGGTTCGCCCGCCATTCCAGGCGTCAAGGTATTGCCGGACCACCTTCACGTTCTCTGGCTCATCTGCCGCCTGCGACGTGACGCTATAGGCGAGTGAAGCCAGCCCGAGGAATATCGCTCCCAAAGCCTGCACCGGACGGCAGCGCAAGCCGTCTGAAGAACGAAGGGGCCTGAATGACAGGGCGTGCTGCATGTTGTTCATGGTCGAAATACTCCAAAAGGTGTTGAAAAAAATCCCGCTCGCACGGGCGTGGTGGAAAATCGCATGTCGCGCGCAACGAAGCACAGGCCGTCGGCAATATTTATCCTGAGCAGGCACAAAACCACCAGGAACCTGTTTGAAGCCCAGGAAGGTCAGTGCCAGAAAACCAGCATACAGAATGAGTACAATTGTACTTCCGCGAACGATACGTCGAATCGTCCCAACATAGGAATTCGACAGGCTATCAAAGAAACGGTTAAAACGACGGAAAAAAGATCCGAAAAAACGATCCATTACACGAGTCAACAAATCTTGCTTCTCTATACCTTGATGTGGTTTCAGTAGTACGGAAGCTAATGCCGGAGACAATGTTAAGGAGTTGATAGCCGATAAAATCGTTGAGATAGCAATCGTCAATGCAAATTGACGATAGAATTCGCCCTGAAGCCCCGAGAGGAATGCTGATGGAATAAACACAGCTGCCAGTACTGAGGTAATAGCCAGAATTGGCCCCGTTACCTCGTCCATTGCTTTTCTTGCGGCGTCTTTTGGTGAGAGTCCTTTTGCAATATGGCGCTCAACGTTCTCAACCACAACGATTGCATCATCAACAACAATACCAATTGAAAGAACCAGACCAAATAAAGATAGCGTATTGAGTGAGAACCCAAATACATCCATTAATGCAAACGTACCCACTAATGAAATAGGCACTGCGATCAATGGGATGATTGATGCTCTCCATGTTTGCAAAAATAGCATCACGACCAGCACAACTAATATTGTGGCCTCTAATAAAGTCGTCGTGACAGATTTCAGGGAAGCACTAACAAACACGGTCGGATCATAAGCGATACTGTACTGAATACCTTCCGGAAACCTTACTTTCAGGCGTTCCATTGTTGACCTTACCGATGCAGACACCTCAAGTGCATTGGCGCCCGGGGTCATAACAATCTGCATACCCACTGCATTTTTATTATTTAGTAAACTCCTCATGGAGTAGTTATCTGAACCGAGTTCAAGACGAGCCACATCACGCAAGCGCGTAATTTGTCCGTCATCTCCGGTTTTAATAACTATATCGCCGAACTGTTCCTCAGTAGTTAGGCGCCCTAAGGCATTCACAGTGACCTGGAATGATGACGATGCATTAGGTTGCTGTCCGACAGAGCCAGCCGCTACCTGAACGTTTTGTTCTTTAATCGCAGCAGTGACATCACTTGATGTTAACCCTCTGGAAGCCACTTTATTAGGATCTAACCATACTCGCATGGCATATTCCCCTTCACCTCCCAGCGCTATGCTTGCGACACCTGGTAAGCGTGAAAGCTCATCACGTACGTTTAACATTGCATAGTTAGAAACATAAAGTGGATCATAACGCTCATCAGGAGAGAACAAATGCACCACCATAAGAATATCCGGCGAGGTTTTTTCAGTCACAACCCCTATTTGCTGGACTTCCGTTGGTAGCCGAGGCAAAGCCCGTGATACCCGATTCTGAACCTGAATTTGCGCAATATCGGGGTCAGTTCCCTGTCTGAAAGAGATGGTTAAAATCATTCGGCCGTCAGAAGCAGTTTGAGAACTCATGTAAAGCATGCCTTCAACCCCATTGATGGCTTGCTCAAGCGGGGCGGCAACAGTATCTGCTATTACATTGGGGTTTGCTCCGGGGTAGCTTGCCGTTACCTGAACGGTTGGCGGTGTTACGGACGGATATTCACTGAGAGGAAGTTGAAAAAACGCTAAAGAACCCGCTATCAGCATAAAAACTGATAAGACAATTGCAAATATGGGGCGCTGGATGAAGAAATGAGGAAATTTCATTTACTACCTCCCTCATTTTTGCCATTCGATTTTTTAGATGCACCTTCAGGCTGCCTCTCAGGTACGCTCAACAGCGTTTGCATCGATACGATGTCTGGCGTAACGGCCATCCCCGGTCGTACGAGCCCTTTTATGATAATTTTTTCCCCGGCCTTCAGACCGTCGCTGATAACACGTAATCCATCGACCATTGGCCCCAACACTATCGGGCGATACTGCGCCTTATTATTGGCATCAACAACAAGGACATACTTATTGCCCTGATCTGTGCCTACGGCTTGATCGTTTACCAAAATTACTTTTTGCTCACTACCAGTGCCTAACTGAACTCTGGCAAATGCTCCAGGAGTAAGAAGACCATCAGCATTCGGGATAATAGCCCGGACACGAACAGTGCCGGTATTACGATCAATTTGGTTGCCAACAAAATCAAGCGCCCCCCCGTGCGGATACCCCTTCTCATTTGCCAGACCTATATGTACGGGTAATTTTTCGTTGCTACGTCCGACAACATCAGGCCGAGCCTTACTGACAGTATTGAGATATGTCGCTTCATCAATATCAAAATAAACATATAAAGGGTCGGACGAAACGATTGTTGTCAATAGAGTCGCGGCCCCCCCCTGGCTGCTGCTAACCAAGTTACCTTCAGTTACTAAAATCCGATCGATACGGCCATCAATTGGCGCAGTCACACGCGAGTATGACAAATCCAGCTTTGCTGCTTCGACTGCAGCCTTCGATACCTGAACCTGTGCAACGCGGGCATTTTTCTCAGAAGATGCATCATCATAGTCTTTACGCGAAACAGCACCTCCGTTTACCAGACGGCTAATACGCTCGTAATTGCGGCTTGCCTGGAACGCCTGAGCTTCTGCCTGTCGTAATTGCGCTTGTGCACTATCAAGCACAACCTGGTAGGGCCGCGGATCGATTTGAAATAACATCTGTCCTTTCTGAACCAGACTTCCCTCCGGCACCGTAACAGATTCGATTGCCCCTCCTACCCTGGGGCGTAGCTCCACTGTTTTAATAGCCGCTAAAGAACCGGTAAATTCAGCAGAAGGTATAATATTCCGTGATACGGCAACAGCCACGGGTACCTGTGGACCTGCAGGCGCATTTGCAGTTTTTTTTTGCGTTTCGCTTGCATCATCATTTGCAAGTACCACTTCTGTATTGGCTGTCACTGCAACTGCCATCAGCAATATCCCAACTTTCATTTTCATCATAACGATCCTTTCATTCACCAAAACTCTTCGGCCAGTCCGAAGTTGGCGTCTGTAGTAATACCAATTGTCTTAAAAGTTTGATCTAATAGTGGTATTCATATTCGAGTGATTTTGATATGCATACAGCCGACGACTTTAAACAATTAGCAAAGCAAACCTCCAACGGGCAACTGCGAACCCGCTATCTAGCTTTGTATCATTTCAAGAATGGGGAAACACGAACCCAGATAGCAACTTACCTTGGGGTTGCCAGAGGCAGTGTTAATACCTGGGTATCCAACTATCTGGCGCACGGACTTGAAGGTCTGCAATCCAAACCTAGTCCGGGTAGACCCTGTCAGCTCTCCGTCTCCCAGCGAGAACAGATCGCACATTTTATCAAAGAAAATGCGGTTAAAAAGGAGGGGGGGCGTTTGATTGCACAGGATGTACGACAATACATTAGCGACACCTTCCAAATCGATTATCAGTTGCGAAACGTATACCGCATCATGGATGCGCTCGGTTTCAGTTGGATAACCAGTCGCTCTAAACACCCTAAACAATCACAACAAACCCAGGACACTTTTAAAAAATTTCCTGCTGGAAACGATCCTTCACACTCCCGGTCATCTTCCTCTGGATCGCGTTGACGTCTGGTTTCAAGACGAAGCACGATTCGGTCAGCAAAATCAGACGTCCAGAATATGGGCAGCCAAGGGCAGCAGGCCAAGAGTAGTAAAGCAACAGCAATTCGATTATGGCTATGTCTTTGGGGCGGTGTGTCCGAGCAATGGTAATACTCAGGCGCTTATCAGCCCTCTTGTGAATAAAGAGGTGATGAAGCAGCATCTGAAATTAATAAGTGAAGCGACAGAGCCTGGGCGTCATGCCGTTGTTGTAATGGATGGCGCGGGCTGGCATACGATCGATACGGCCAGCCCATTTACCAATGTCAGTCTGTTAAAACTCCCACCTTATTCTCCGGAGCTGAACCCGATGGAGCAAGTATGGCAATGGTTACGGCAACGTTGCTTATCAAACCGCGTATTTCGAGGTTACGAAGAAATAGTGGAACAGGTCTCTCGCGCTTGGAATACATTCATTGCGGATGTTGAACGAGTCAAAAATCTCTGTTGGAGAGAGTGGATAAAGTTGGTCAATTAATTAATGCAATTGGTATAATTTCTTACAGGCTAAAGCTTGTAGTAACTGGAAGGTCAAGGGGGAGGATGATAAAAACTTAGAAAGATCGCACTGATAAAATTGATTAAATCGGCTATTGAGGTGAATTCGTACAAAAAATTGAAAATTGTTTAAAACATAATGTTATTCATAGAAAAAATCAGGCCACTGAAATGGCCTGATGTAAAGGATGCTAATAGCTAGTACTTACCTCAAGCATCAATCGTGATATCACCGGCAGGAATGCACTGACATGTCAAACATGCCCCCTCATCAGAGGGCTCCACACCATTCAGATGCTGTACGTTCCCTGCAATCACCCTAGTTGAACAGCTTTCACATTGTCCAACACGACAACCACTAGGCATTTGAATCCCAAGCTTTTCCCCAAAATTAAGTAGAGTACCTTTATCCGTGGTCCAAATCTCTGTTCTTCCTGATTTTGCAAAAATGACTTTATGACGTAATGAGGGATCATTATTTATTTTTGCTGGAGAACGAAATATCTCGTAGAAAATAGCAAATGCAGGTACACCTCTCTCCTGAAGCCCTCGCGATATCGCATCCATCATAGGCTGCGGACCACACATGTAATAACGAGCATTATTCTCAATAAGATATGCCTCGACATCTCCCGCACCAACGTAACCAGCTCTATCATAATCCAATCCTGGAATATCACAGTCGAGGGGCTGATTGTAGATATTAATTACTTTAAGCCTGTCAATAGACGCATTTAGCTCCGCAATTCTTTTCTTAAACGCATGTAGCCTACTATTTTGATTAGCATAGAAAAGCCAGATCTCCGGACCTTCCGCTTGGGGGTTAATAGACTCCAGATAGGAAATGAATGGAGTAATTCCAATACCGCCAGCAAAGATTACGACAGGCTGGACGGCATTGAGCGGGACAATGAAATTCCCCCCAGGAGGGGTAAGTTCAACATCCTTGCCTATCTGCAAATGCGTGTTTATGTAGGATGACATTATTCCTTCAACATACTCACCTTTCTCATCAGTCGCTTTCTGATGACGGACAGAAATGGAATAGGTTTTACGGTCATGAACAAACGCAGGGCCTGTCAGCGAATACGCCCGGGTAACGATCTCTTCAGAATCGCTCATCGGACAACAGCTAACAGTGATATGCTGGCCCGGTTCATAATCAGGTAAGTAGCCTTCACTGTTCGATTGGAAGGTAATTGTCGTAACATTATCTGCTTCTTTTTTCAGTTCAATGACTTTGAATGTTTTACGACCTTCCCAGGGGCGCCTTATCAGCTCAAAATCATTCAAGCGGCGAATGCGGCAGCGGAATGAACGCAAAGGTAAAGCACCGCTGACTGGATCATAGCTATCACCGCTGATTAAACTATTGTAATTGCTACTGTACTCACCTTTAACCGGGTATGAAGGTTTGCCAAAATCAGGACAAGCCTGCCACCACCCAAACTCAGCAATTACAGTTTCATGAGAGAGTTTGGCTTCCACTTTTGCTCTAAATCGAGCAAGACCTGCTCTCGTTTCAATTTCTACCCAATCCCCCGTCTTGATACCTTCTTCGTCAGCCAGAGTTGCCGAAATGTCTACCGTTGGATAAGGTGCTTTTTTTCGTAGGCTAGTCAGGCTTCGATGTTGGCTATGACAGAAGAATCCGCTTTTAACGGATGTCAGCATTAATGGATAATCAGGATCGTTGCGCTGGTATTCTTGCGGCTGTACATACTCAGGTAAAGGATTGTAACCATAGTGATGAAGGATCTCAGAGTAAAACTCTGCACGTTTTGTTTCTGTATTGAAACCTGCCAGATATCCACTATTTGGGTCTCTGAAAGCATATTTTCTGACTTTATGCTCAAGCGGGATATCGTAACCTTCTGGCTTATTTCTGAGCATCTCAACAGTCAAACCTAATGGTTCTAGTTGATAATTCCAGGCTGCCTCAATATTGCCGTCGAAGAACGCTTCATTCATTCCTAACCGGCATGCAAGATCGAAAACAATCTCAAGGTCGGAACGGCTTTCACCGCGCGGAGAGACCATTTTTTTTCTCAACTGAATGTGGTCCTGAGCAGCAGCACTACTTTCAAACCCGGTTCTTAGGCCTTCGCGCTCCCAGGCAGTGTTAACTGGCAGAAGGATATCAGCATACTTTGATGTAGGCGTTTCAAACAAATCTACATGGGCATAAAACTCAAGCGCCTCAAGCGCCTGTTGTCCGAGAGAAGTATCACTTTGTGAAAGTAATATGTTGGCACCAAAGCCAATTAACCCGCGAATTTTATAGGGTGTACCTTCTAATACTGAATGCCAGATATCCTGAGAATGAACCCAACCTTGTGAAGGCGGCCCGATAGGCCTTTCTTCAAGGCCTAATGCTTTATCCCATTGTGATTTAGGCATCAATGTCGGTGAATTAACCACATTTACCGGGTGGCTGGCATAGATTCGATTACATCCTTCCTGATCGAAACAACCGGTTAAAGCATACAGTGTCGCAATCGCACGTTCTGTTTGGGTGGCATTAGTGTGTTGAGCCACTCCAGACCAACTGTGGTAGGCGATTTTCTTGGCCCCGGCAATCAAACTCGCAGCGGCTTCAATTGACGCAACAGATACCCCGGTGATACGGCTTACGTTTTCTGGGTCATAATTAGCCAACATATCTTTAAAAGATGAAAACGCCGTTTGGCAGGAAATTTTTGCACCATCAGCTATTGCGACTTCAACATTGCCCTCAAGTGCAGCTGTAGGCATCAGCGTTTCTTCAGTTCGAGTCTCGGAATCGATAAATGTGACTTGCTGGTTGTGTTCGTCCCAAACTGTATAGCGATTACTGATGGCAAGTGGGTTAATATCTTTTTCCCGAAGAAAATAACCATTATCATTTCGAACCAACAAAGGACCATTAGTCCAGTTTCGAACAAACTCATGATTAAACAGGTTTCGTTCTACCAGGAGATGGCTTAACCCCAAAGCTAATGCACCGTCAGTTCCAGGATTGACATCAAGCCAGGCATTTGCTTCTTTCGCTAAGGGTGTCGGGCGAGGATCCACGACAATCAGTTTTGCGCCGTTATTTCGACCAGTACCAATCGCACTAGCCTGGGCAAGCCAAGTATTCGCGGGGTTATGCCCCCAAAGAAGAATAAGATCGGCATGGGAATAATCAGCAACAGGAATGCCGCAGCCAAAGGTCCATCGATGTGCAACGTCTTTATGCCAGTTACATATCTCAGTTCCATAGCTGGTATTTGGGCTGCCATAGATACGAACAAATCGCTCTAACCATTCAATTGCATCACTGAGGGGGGTACCGCTTGGGCTCGTAAAGCCGAAAGCGACAGATTCAGCTCCATCCTCTCGTTTAAATTTTTCCAGTTGTCCGGCTATCGTTGACATAGCCTCTTCCCAACTTATACGTTGCCAGCCCGGATCCTCTGCACCTTTAGGATGAGTTCTCTTCATCGGGTACAGAATTCTATTTGCGCTGTCCACCAGCTCAGGTGCCGCTTTCCCCTTCATACACATGGCCTTACCATTAGGGTGTTCAGGGTTAGCCCGTACCTTGATCAGGTGGTCATTTGCTACTTCACTCAGCGTCCCACACCGCGAACGGCAAAGTGTGCAATATCCGGGAATAATATCTGACATTGGAAACCTCACTACTAAAAACAGTTAATATTCTTTAAAATTGCTCTTTTGTCAAATACATAGAATCATCCTATGTATAAGGCCTGAGTTGCTACAATCGAGGTCCGATGGGCTCCCGTCTCTACGTCATTTGAGAACCGCGATGAATAACCGCTTCACACTCCCACAGGCGCCGCGGCGTTCGCTCGTCGATTCGACGATTGAGCTGATCCGCGGCCAGATCGAGGGAGGCGCCTGGAAGGTCGGCGAGCGCATCCCCAGGGAGCAGGAACTGGCCGAGATGCTGGAGGTTGGCCGCAACACGGTGCGGGAAGCCATTCGCGTGCTCTCGCACGGCCAGGTCCTGGAAGTCCGCCAGGGTGATGGCACCTACGTGCGAACCAATATCGATCCGGCCGAGGTCATGCGCCGTGTCGGGCGTTCCGGCTTGCGAGAGCACTTCGCGTTGCGCTGCATGCTGGAAACCGAGGCGGCCAGGTTGGCCGCGGTGCATCGGTCCAAGGCGGACGTTGGGCTGCTGCGCCGACTGTTGAAGGCCCGCGGCGAGCAGGAGCAACACGCATCGAGCGCGGCCTTTGCCGAGGCCGATACGGCTTTCCACTGCGCGATCGCCGGGATGTGCGGCAACGGCGCGCTGGCTGAGCTGTACCGCTACTTCGCGAACTCGGTCCGCATGAACACGCTGACTGCGCTGAAGGACAAGGAACTGCCCGAGCCGGGTCTCGCGACCCATGAGGCGATCGTGGATGCTATCGAGCGCCAGGATGGAGAAGCAGCTGCGGCGGCTGTGCGGAACGTGGTCGCTCCGCTGATTGCGGCACTTGAGAAATCGGGTTGATCCGAGCGCGACTCCCGCGCTGGCAATGCCGCTTTCCATCGAGCAGCCGGTCGCCGGCCCCGTTGATCGGAACGCGGGTTGTTTCCCGGAGAGCACGCGGTAGCCGGTCCTCATGGATAGGCCCTTGGTGCGCTACAGCGACCGGACGGTGCTGTTCATATCGAATCTTCGACGCGACCACCCGCCAGGACATACCGGGCCAGCGCCTCGGCATCGGCGTGGGTGGCCCGGGTGGACTGCGGTGTACCGAAAGCCTGGACGAGCTTTGGCAGCATGGCCTCCAACTGGGCTCGCTTATCCGAATCCGGTTCGACGTGGATGAGCGCGAGCAATGTGCCGCCAAGCGTCTCCTTGTGAGTCTTCAGCCAGACGCCGCGCTGAGCGCGATCGTCGAGAGTCTCTTCTGGCCCTCCCGCGACGTAGATAAGCACGAAGGGCTTTCCGCAGGCGACGAGTTCATCCATTTCCGCGCACCAGGCGCTGCTGTATCCGTTGTAGATGCTTGCGCCGTCGAAGCGGACGATGGGGAAATCGCTGGTGTCGTGAACTTTCGGTTGCTGGGACATGATCCTGGACTCTCGCTATTAACGTCCTAACATCCTACCTTTGTTGAGAATTACTTGCAACTGAAATGGGCATGGGCACACCGCCGTGCAGCGCCAAGTGACGGGCGAAATAAGGGCTTGACCTTCCAACAATGGGAGGCCCTACAGTGAACCCATCAACCTCATTCAAGGAGTTTTTTCATGAAGGTCAACAAGTTCAGCCTCTTGTTCATTGCGGGCGCCGTCGTGGTCGCCGCCGGCCTGATGGCCGTCCAGAAGAAGGTGGTCGTCCCGTCGGGTGAAGCGATGCAGGCCAGTGCGGGCGGAGGTCACCAAGGGCACGCGATGCCCTCCAGCGCCTCGGCCAATGACAGTCCTTCCACGACCGCGTATCGCGCCGTGAACGACCAGATGCACGCCGGGATGGGAGCGCAGTTCACTGGCAACGCCGACGTCGATTTCATGCGTGGCATGATCCCGCACCACCAGGGCGCGATCGACATGGCCAAGGTGGCGCTGCAGTACGGCAAGGACCCGGAGGTTCACAAGCTGGCCCAGGAGGTCATCACCGTGCAGGAAGGCGAGATCGCCATGATGAACAAGTGGCTGGGCGACAACGGCCAGCAGGCGGCGGCCGGCAGCTCGGGCGATGCCTCGACGGCCGCCTACCGTGCCGGCAACGACCGCATGCATGCGGACATGATGATCGACTTCAGCGGCGACGCCGATGTGGACTTCATGCGCGGCATGATCCCGCACCACCAGGGTGCGATCGACATGGCCAAGGTGGCGCTGCAGTACGGCAAGAACCCGGAGGTCCGCAAGTTGGCTCAGGAGGTCATCTCCGCGCAGGAAGGCGAGATCGCCATGATGAAGAGTTGGCTTGTCGCTCGGGGCAAGTGAAGGCACGACCATGAACCAAGCCAACACCCCGCGCATCCTCATCTATAGCACTCCAACTTGCCCGGACTGCCGGGCACTAAAGGAGTGGTTGTCCCAGCAGGGCATCGCGTTTGAAGAGCGCGACCTGACCGACCCGAAGATTTCCGCGGAGGCCAAGTCACGAACCGGCGTGCGCGTGGCCCCGATCACGATCGTCGGCGACGAGGTCTTCTATGGCACCTTCGCGAGCCAGAAGCCGAGGCTGATGAAGGCGCTCGGTCTTCAGTGAGCCGCTGAAGGAAGACCGTGGTCACGGGCGGAGTCGCCGGTGCGGACCCCGGTCGGACCCTGTAAGCGCTGTTGTGGACGCGTCTGCACGCAAAGCTCAAGACCGTGAGGCATTCTTCGCCGACGACGCTCGGCGCTTTCGCCTGCGGTCGTTGACATCACGAGAGGAATTTTTATGCGATCGACATCATCAGCCACCTCCCTGCACGTCGCCATTTCCGAGGGCATCACAGTCGCCAACGACCTGCCGTTCGTGCTGTTCGGCGGCATCAACGTCATCGAGGATCTCGATACGACCCTGGCTGCGGCTGAGCACTTCGCGGAGGTGACGCGCAAGCTGGGGATACCCTTCGTTTTCAAGGCGTCGTTCGACAAGGCCAATCGCTCGTCGATCCATTCTTTCCGAGGTGTCGGCCTGGAGGAAGGGCTGCGGGTCCTCGATGCGGTCAAGTCGCGGTTCGGATGCCCAGTCTTGACCGACGTGCATGAGGTTGAGCAGGCCATGCAGGTCGCTGCCGTTGCCGACGTACTGCAAGTTCCGGCCTTCCTGGCCCGGCAGACCGATCTGGTGGCCGCCATTGCCCGCACCGGTCGGGTAGTGAATGTCAAGAAGCCGCAGTTCCTCAGCCCGGGCCAGATCAGGCATGTCGTCCACAAACTGCACGAGGCTGGCAACCCGCGCGTCCTGCTGTGCGAGCGTGGCACGCAGTTCGGCTACGACAATCTCGTCGTGGACATGTTGGGCTTCCGCGAAATGAGCGTTGCCAGCAGTGGCCTGCCACTGGTGTTCGACGTAACCCATAGCCTGCAGCGGCGAGAAGCGGATGCGTTGGCTTCGGGTGGGCGTCGCCAACAGTTGCCCGAACTCGCGCGGGCCGGCATGGCGGTCGGCATTGGCGGTTTGTTCCTCGAAGCACACGCCGACCCGGCGCATGCACGTTGTGACGGACCCAGCGCTCTGCCACTGGACACGCTCGAACCGCTGCTGCGGCAGGTCAAGGCGGTGGACCAACTCGTCAAGTCGTTCGAGCCTCTTCGGATCGACTGAAGCTTGCCACCCGTTCAAACAGAACGTGTGGCACTTCCCCTCTTAGTCGGCTATTTGAGCGACAGATAAGGATTGTTCGGTGGAACGGCATCGAATATGTGCGATGGGTCTTCGAGCAAATAGCCATGCACCTGGCGCGTTTTGCGCGGTCCCATGACCTCGCACGTCCTGATGTTCAGACCCGATGGCTGTTTCCTGTGGAGTCCGAGTTTTTCAAAGCGCTTCTGCACCCACTGCCAGTCCTGCAGGGCCGCGTCCTTCGCAAGCGGCCCAATGGTTGGATGCTCTTGTGCGTAGCGCTGGAAAACACCAGGGCTGATCAGGTAAACCGTGTCGGACACGGTATGTACCAGGGCCTTGGCGTCATTGATGATGAGCTTGCGGGTCTGGACGGCCTGTTTCAGCCAGGCCATGAAATGCTCGCCCGATGGCCGCCCGGTAAATGAGGCGAAATCGTGCGGCGCAGGCGCGGCGGTCGGCGCCGAAGGACCTGGGGCCGATGCGGGAGGGTCGAGCGGCACCGCTGCATCGTCGGCACCCTCTGGCGGGGCTTCGACGGACTGCTCCGGCTCAGGCGTTGTCTCGAACATCGCCAGCATGCTTTCCAGTGGGTCGGCCGGATTGCGCTGCGTGCTGGGAGGTATGGCGTGACTTCCGCCCGACTGATCTGGACGGCTGCTTGCTGCGGGCTCCTTCTCCGTTGCCACCGCTGCTCCAGGTAGCAATGCAGCGTCGGGTGCGGACGGGCGCGGCCCGTCCTCGGCCTCGCCGGCGTTGTCCACGGTCACGGTTCCCGCAAATGGGCTGGGTCGCTCCGAGGGCTCCCAGATCAGCGCCGGGGCCAGGCGCAGGAGCGTGAAGGCATGGGACCAGCCACTCTCACTGGTAATAGTTGCGCGCCAGATGGCCTTGCCGGAGGCGGTGGGCTGCAACATGGCATGATCCTGTAGCACGTTGAACACGGCCGTGTTGTTCGCGGGGATGCCATCGACCCCCTGGGACAGCAGGTGCGCGCGCAGCTTGTCCGAGACTGTCTTGCTCACCAGCCACAGCGCGTCCTCGGTGAGCCAGCCATCGGAGGCCTCCGGCTGGTTCAGTTTCAGCTCTTCCTTGAGCAGGTAGCGCAGCCCGTTGACCAGCTTGCGTTGGAGCGAGTGCTTGGGCGCGGCCATGGCGCGCGCGGGATCGCCGCCCAGCTCCTGGGCGACGGAGGCGCGGTCGGCCTGCACGACAAGCTCGCCCAGAACCCCGGCGTGCTCGTACTGCCCAGCCAAGACGTAGAGCAGCGGCGCCCACAAGGATGGATAGCCACTGAGCCAGTCCAGCAGATCGCGATTGAGCAATTGCTGGTACAGCAAGCCTGTCGCGGCGCTATGAAGCCGGTACTCGCGGTCGTCGCGGTAGCGGAAGCGGTACGGTTGGCGCAGCGGGCCGTGCCATGGGTGCCAGGTGCTGCCGTCGGCCAGCTCGACGTGCAGATCGACGGCCACCTTGCCGATGTCATGGAGCAGTGCGGCATAGGCGACGGCCGCAGTCCAGGCTTCGGCCTGCGCCGCCTGGTCTTCGGGGCTGGCCCCGATGGGCAGCAGATGGGACTGCCGCAGCTTTAGGCTGTAGGCGACGATTTCGAGGCCATGGTCGAGCATGCCGCCCGGGTAGGCATGGTGATGCGCTTCGGAAGCCGGGAAGGCCTGGACCAGCTCGGCGTAGCGCTCCAGCGGCGCGCGGTACAGGGAGGCGAACTGCTTGCGCGAAAGCGAGGTGCGCTGCCAGATGTGTTCCAGCAGCTTCTGCCGGCGCGGGGTGGCGAGCAACGATGCGGCCGACTCCGGCCGCATCAACCCTTTCGGGAGGTCGGTGGCGGGTGCTGGCGACGGCGCGGCAGCGACCGGGGGCCGTTTTCGCTGGAACAGGGAGAGCATGTCGGTGTCCTGATGGCGGGCCGGGCGGGAGGCCTTTTGGCCTTTTCAAGGTAGGGCCTTTCCCCTTGCACCCCATTCCCTTGCCGTTTCGACCCTTTGGCCTTTAACCGTTTCGGTATAGCGGGGCCTGGGCTGCGGCTCCAGCGTCAATGCGGAACCCGCACGAATGGATTAGACGGCGACCTGGCGCTGGGCCCCGGCCTATGCTGCCGGGGCGCTACACCGCCAGGTAGGCTCCCACCCGGGCGACTAAGTTGACAAATGCGACAAAGGAGACTAGAGTGAATCCTGTCTCAAACCTACCTGGGAGCTGACCATGCCCACTGCGATCGAATTCATTGCCGACCGGCTGCCGCGAGTCACGGTGGAGGATGTGCGACGCTTCGCCGATACCGTCGAAATCCGGGATGCACCGGCGTTCGCGGCTGAGTTGCAGGCGTTCATCCACGAGCGCGTGGAGGCGGTGACGCTGCCCGCCAACCTGGAAGGTGAAACGGTGGCGCAGGCCTTGCAGCGCAAGGCGGCCGCGTTGCGCTCCGACACGCGCTGGACACCGGCTGAAACCGATGTCCAGCGAGGCCGCGCCTTGCTGCTGGAAGCCTTCAACCAGCCGGACAACCTGCCGCCTGCCGAGTTCGCCAAGCTGGCGGACAAGTCGCGCCAGCAAATCTACAAGGACATCCTCGCCCGTCGGCTGCTGGCGCTGAACGTGGGGCCGCGCGGCCAGAAGCTGCCCGACTGGCAGCTCGACCCGGTGAAGCAGCAGTTGACCCAAACCGTGCTCCAGGAGGTCGAGGGCATCGACCACTGGACGATCTACCGCGCGCTGTCCGAACCCCTCGAAGGCCTGGGTGGTCGCTCGCCCGTGGATGCGGTGACGCATGGCACGATCGATGACGTGGCCGAGGCCGTGTTCAACGTGCTGGGCGTCCAGGTGCATTGAAGCGAGACCGCCATGAGCCACGAGCTGCCTTCGTTCCTGATCGATGCCGGTGAACTGCTCCAGCATGTGAGCCGCGTCGTCTATCGGGGCAGCCCGCTGTACTATGGCCGCAGCAGCACGAATCGCTACGATGACCCAGCGGGGGCCTACGGCGTGCTCTACCTGGGGCGCGACCTGCCCACGGCGCTGATGGAGTCGGTGTTTCACAAGCACCAGTGGCTTGCGGACACGCAACGCTCGATCGCGCTGAAAGAAGTCCAAGCCCGGATGGTGCGCGCAGTAGGCGTGATGGACGACGTGTTTCTGGCCGATCTCACGGCGCAGGGCGTCATGGCGGGCTACTTCGGCCTGAACCTGGAGCAGTTGGCCAGCCGCGACTACACGCACACGCAGCGGGTGTCCGCCCAGGTGCATGCGATGCTCGGAGATGATGGCCAGGCGCTGTTCGACGGGGTGCTCTATCCGTCGCGCAACAACTATCCCGCCAAGAGCATCGCCCTGTTCGAGCGTGCGGGAGCGAAGGTTGGCGTCATCGAGGACATCGACCTGGTGGACCATGTGGACTGGCCGCGTTTCGTTGTTACCTACCGCATCGGCGTTGAACCCGACCCCGGCCCGGTGGGGCCGGATGACGAAGCGTCCTGAAGCAGCAAGAAAACACATTGAAGCCGCAAACCGAATGAAGTGGAGCAAACTGGAATAGGCATTCCTCAACAGCAGGAGACGACCATGAACACGACGACCCGCACCAGCACCGCAGAACGCCTCGGCCGCGCCTTTGGCCGCGGATGGCGTGCCTATGCGCGACGCGAACGGCGGGCGTCGAACTGGTTGGTGTCCAAGGGCATGCCGCGAGCTGGCGCTACCGCGCTCGTGTGGGTAGCCAAGCTGGCTGTACTGGGGGTGCTGCTCTACGTTGCGTTTTGGTTTGCACTCGTGATGCTGGGCGTTGCGGCGGCGGGATGGGCTGCTGCTGCAAATACTTCGGATGAGGACGAGTGGCCTTTCACCGACCTCACCGAGCTGCGCAAGACGCCGGGCTACGATCCCAACCTGTACAACGACACGTCGCACGAGTTGTACACCGACGACTGACCGGCCTCGCGCTATTTCAGTTTTCCTCCGGTGAGCGCCCCGGCACCCTTGCCGCCAGCTTGGCCGGCGCTCTTGCTGCCATCGGAAAGTCCCTGGATGACGTGCCCGGCCCGAATCCCAACCCAGGTAAGGCTCGCCAGCCAGAATCCCGGCAGAACCAGGAACATCGTGCCCATGACGAACATCAGGAGCATGTCGCCGAAGGCGTTGTTCAACCCTACCAGCGGGTCAAAGTTGGTGTGCGGCCGGTTCCAGCCAAAGCCCCAGCCATAAAGCGCGTCCAGAATCGTTGAATCGATCCAGCGTGCGAGCTGGAACCAGAAGTCCGTGAAGAACAGCGCGAACTGCACGACGCTGACGGTGACGACCGTCTTCAGGTCGTAGGTGCCCACAACCAGCACGAGCGGGATGCAGATGACCAGCGCCATCTTCAGTAAGGCGAGGATCATGGGCAGGGATTGGCGCACGACATCCATGGCAGGAAACGCGGCAATCGCGCCGACTGCCATCCCCACGTCGCCCGTGGCGCGCGTCACGATGTTCGGCAGGGTCTTGTCGATCTGGCCGCCGTAGTCCGTATAGACGCTGCCCTGGTTCAGTTTCTGCTGCCGCGGTGACGCGATGGCGCGGATCACCGAATCGTCCACCTCGGCCCGGCTGAGGAACCCGGCCCAGCCCGCCAGGCGATTCAGCAGGGTCGGGTCCACTTGCCCCAGCAGCCGCGCGCGCAGGCCGTTGCTGCCGTCTGACCACCACTGCCTGCAGGTCGGGTAGCCGCCACCATTGGCAACCTGCGCGAGGCCTGCATCGCGGGTGTCGTCATAGGGCCATGCCTCGCGCGCCGTGCTGGAGCGGTAGCTGTCGTAGTAGCCACCCGTGTCCGTGAAAAAGCGCGAGCCGATCCAGGTTACGTCGTGCATCTGCTGCTCATCGAGATCCGGGCGCTGCATGAACAATTTGGCCCGCGCAGGCCCATAGCAATCCCGCGAGAAGTCCGCGACCTCCTGAGCCAGTACCGGGTCGTCAATGCGGGTCGCGTCGATCTCCATCCTCATCTGCCGCAGGTCCGTACCGCACGGGATCGCCGCTACCGAGGCGCTCGTGACGGCGCGCGAGAGCGCGTGCATGAAAGCCCACCAGACCGGCACCTTCGCCGACTGGTTGTTGATGGTGCTGAAGGACTGCGACCAGCCGGTTTCCGTGGGCTGCGGCACGCTGACCTGGCACTGCGCCGAGCGCGAGCTGTCGTACTGGATGGTGCTGAGGTCCACGTCGATGAACGGAATGCCCGCGAACATCACCACCACGATCGCGACGAACACCCGGTTCTCGATACGGGCGGCACTCAGAACGCCTTTGTTGCCCTCGTCAGCGCCTTCCGCGCGGGCCTTCAGCCACTCCTGCACGACGATGGCGACGAAAGGCAGCGCGAACACCCCGCTGGACACCAGCACGGCCCAGATACCGTTGTTGACGATCCAGGACACGAGGGTGAGGTAGTACTCCAGATAGTCGGTCGTGAAGAGCGTCATGGCCCCGATCTCCCCTCAAGCGGCCTGCATCAACAGGCTGGCTTCCAGCGCGACGATGGCGACGACGCCGGCGACCTCGGTACGGATCAGCCGGCGCCGCGCCTGCCCATCTGTCCCGCTTTGGTCTTCGCGGGCCAGCACCCGGCGGCGCATCCAGAACCATCCATAGGCCGTTGCCGCGTACACGCACAGCCGCCAGATGAAGAAATACCCTGCGGAGGCCGCCAGCCACCGTTCCCAGCCTGCAACGCTGCCGACCAGGTTGATGCCCGCGACGTTCGCCCCCACTGCGGCGGCAACGATAAGCACCAGCCACAGCAGCGTCTTCGCCGCGCGCCGGCTGAACAACCAGCGCAGCGGCCGCCAGGCCATGCGCGCCGGGCTCATGGCCGACTCCCCGGATTGCCCTTCTGGAGCTGGTCGAGACGGTCCGGCACAGGATCGCCCTCGTAGATGCCGCGCGAACCGGCCGCGCGCGCGCCGTGGCGCTGGATGATCGCCATGGGCGAGTTGTTCGCCAGTTCGCGCCGCAGCTCCAGTTCGGTCTTGAGGTTGCGAATCTCACGGTCGAGCGTGTCGCTCTCGTGGTTCACCGCCTCCACGGCAAGTTCGTTCGCCGCGACGTTGGGCTCCTTCTTGCCCGTGAGCAGCGTGCGCTGCAGCAGCAGCGCTTTCTCCAGCACGGATGCCAGCGCGACCTCGGACGCGAGGCGCTGCGACAGCAGGTGCTGGTCGGGCTCGTCGCGCAGCGCCTCGATCACGCCGCGCGTGATCGGCAGCGACGCACTGCCAGCTTCGCGCAGGTTCTCCGGCGTCGTGTTCTTGGCCTTGGTTACCAGGTCCTGGAGCGCCTGCAGCTTGGCGTCGTACTCCTCCTGGATCAGCGGCGTGAGCCCGACGCCCGGCGTCGTCTCGGTCTTGGTGCAGGCATCGCACGTGCGCTGCTCCTTCTCGCCGAGCACGCGCGTGGCCCACTCGACGGCAGCCTGCGGCGAGGTCCAGGTCTGGCACGAGAGACTGCTGCAACTGGCCGGCGCAATGGACGAGGTGTCGGTCACGCCGCGGCCGTTGACCAGGTTGTAGCCAGCGCGGGTGACATCGCCGACGACCTTGATCGCGGGCTGGCCGGAGCCGCCCGCGTTGCTGCCCCCGACCCACGGCACGCCGTCATTGCCGCGGCGCGTCTCGGCCTGCTCGATGGCCGAGACCGCATCCGTGCTCGACACGGCATCGCGCAGCGCCAGCCCTTCGGCCATCTGGCTCCAGCCGAGTTGGCCGCCCGCCGTTTCGGCCATCTTCTCGGCCATGGCACGGCACGTCAGCTTGCTGCGGTCGAAATCCAGCCGCGCCTGCAGCACGCCATTGGTGAGCAGGTTGTACAGACCGGGATCGGCCCGCTGGATGATCAGTGCGGGCAACGATGCCACCGCACTGGTGGCACTCTGGATCACCGACGACATGATTTGCTGGAAGCCGTTGGTAATGCCGTTAAGTTGGTTCTTCAACGTGGTCTGGATGCTCATGTCGCCGCAGATCAAGTTGCTGTTCCAACCCACGCCGACACCGATGGAGCGCATGCCGGCTGCACGTCCCATCGACACGGCGTTGCCGCCACCGATCGAGTACATGACGTCATCGCCGATGACGCTGCCGCTGGTCTGGTATCCCAGTTGACCCCAGGCCACGCCGCTGCCCAGCGCGAGCGCGCCGGCCAGTGCCAGGACGATCTCCGTGCGACGTACCCGGCGGGAGAACGGATTGAATGCAGGACGGAACTTCATGGCACCCCCTCAGAGGAAATCGACGCTGCCCAGGAACACCTGGCCCCGGCGCTCGCAGCAGGCATACGGCCGCCACAGCGCCCATGCGTAGTCGCCTTGCTGGGCCTGGGTAAGGAAGCCGCTGCGCGGGAAGACCGTGCAGGACGAGGACAGGACGGGCGTGAGTTCTTGCCACTTGCCGGTCGAGGCATCGCCCTCCATCAGCGCGCCGGCCGGCCAGTAGCCGTCACGGGAGTTGGCAAGCAACGGCTGATAGACGTGGATCTGCCCGCGGCGCGTGACCACATCGCCCGCACGCTGGGCCACCACTGCGCCGGCCTTGAAGTCGTCGGTCTGGTGCAGGAAGCCGCCACGGGGATACACGTTGCCCCAGAGATTCATCGTGGTACGGGCACCGACTTCGCGCCGGCCCGGAATCAGCGCTTCCGGGTAGGCCATCTCGGGCACGTTGTAGCGCCAGGCCAGCGTATCCAGGGTGCTGAGCAAGTACGGCATAAACGCCGTGCCCGCGCCCTCACAGAAGTAGCCTGACGAAGAGACGAACTGGTTGAACACCTCTGCGCCGGGGTGACCGATGACATCCGCGTTCTTGAATTTGGCGAGGCTGTTTTCGTGATCCTCGTTCGTCGTTCCGTCGCCGCCAGCTTGGGCGGACGGGTTGGGCGTGCTCATTGCCTGGACTTCGACCCAGGGGTTTTCTCCGGTATTCGAGTACGACGACACCACTGCATCGGGGATGTAGTGGCGCACCTTGATCGACGTGCGCACGGTGCAGCCCGTCCATGTGCAGTAGAGCCAGTAGCAGATGCCGACGACGCGGTATTCGAGGCAATCGGGCGATGCCACCGAGCCGATGATGGTCGCTGTATTGAGGGCGTAGCTGCCCGTGGCGCTGAGCAGCAGCAACGAAGCCACGCCAGCGCGCAGGCGGCGCATCAGGTCGAATGGTCGGGTCACGGCTGGGTCCTCCGGTGCTGCTCGATGCGCGCGACAGCGCGAGCCACATCCGGCTCGCCATAGACCACATAGCGCCTGTCCACCACCACGGCCGGGAGGCTGGTGATGCCGAGGCTCCATGCGTCGGTAACGCCTTGGTATGCGGAAGCGATGCGTCGCTGCAGATCGGCACCGCCGCCATTCAGCCGGCGCTTGACGATGGCCGTCGCCTGTTCGGGGTCGGTGGGCAGTCCCGCGGAAAGCTCCGCTTCAATCCTGTGGGCTTCGTCCAGCTCGATCAGCCGCTCGCCGCCCATGGTCTTGACCGGGTGGCGGCTGTCGGTGACGACCACCACGTCGGCGGCGAAGGTGGCCGGGCTGAAAACGGCCAGGGCTGCCGGCAGCGCCACGGCCCGGCCGAGGGTTCGCCAGCCCGGCGCGAACCTGGAAAGGGATGCTGTCATGTCGCGTGCCCTTGAAGTTGATCAGAGCAGTAGTCAAACGCGAAGCCGACGCGGCCCCAACAAACAATGCGCATCGCGCACTGCCCGCATACCTGCTTGTCTCGCGCCCATGAAAAAGCGGAGGCCGAAGCCTCCGCGTGGATCAGGGAGCCGATGCCGTCGCTACAGCAGGCCGGATTCCGCGAACGAGTACGGCGTGCCCTGGCCGACGATGAGGTGATCCAGCACCCTCACGTCGATCAGCGACAACGCGGCCCTCAGCGTTTGGGTCAACGCACGGTCCGCGCTCGACGGCTCCGTGCAGCCCGAAGGGTGTTGGTGAGAAAAAATGACCGCTGCCGCATTCAGTTCCAAGGCACGCTGCACGATCGGACGCGCATGCACCGAGGTCGAATGGATCGTGCCTCTGAACATCGGCTCGTAGGCCAGCACCTCGTGCATGCTGTTGAGGAACACGATGGCGAAGACTTCATTGGGCTCGGCGGCCAGTTTCAGGCGCAGGTAGTCCTTGACGGCGGCAGGCCTCTCCAGGGATGGCCCCTTCTTGAAGACCCGCTGCTCCAGCAGCGCGATGGCTTGCCGGATGATCCAGTCATCGGATTGGGACATGGGGGCAAAACGTGGCTCCACGCAGGAGTCGTTGGCGACGAGAGACATGGCGGACCTCCAGAAAGTGAGCGGAGGGCGCCACCCTGGGAGGGCAAGCCCTCCTGGGGATGGAAACAGCGGAACAAGGTGCATCCATCACCGCGCGGCGGTGATTGTTCGCGGCCAGGATGCGAAAGCGAACGGGTAGCGGTCAGCGCGGCGAGCCGCGCCGTAGCCTTCAAGACCGAGGGCTACCTGGGCATGTCGCCGACAACGTCGGCAGGCATTTCGGATGTGGGGGTGGCGGGCGAACCCGGCGCGTCGCTGGCCATTTCCCCGGCCGCCAGCAGGTCCATGGCCGAGAGCAAGGCATCGCCCTCGATCGGCCCCTGCAACAGGATGGCCTGGCCCGTCTGGCGATCGAGCAGTCGCAGCGACGGCGTGGCGGTCACGCCGCTCTTGGTGGCTTCCGCGGCCTGCGCGCGGATGGCCACGTTGGGGCGCTCGCTAGCCATGCACTGTTCGATGGCTGACGTTGTTTCGGGGTAACGCAAGCCATCGGGCAAGCCCTGGCCGTCGCTGCGCGTGTGGGCATAGACCCATTCGACCGCCTGCCAGAACGCCGCATGCCCGCCCGCTTCGGCGGCGCACTCGGCCAGACGTGCCTCGGCCGACGCGGCAGGCTCGTGCGCGGCCAGCGGCTGGTGATGCCATTGCAGCGCCACGTCGGTGTTGTTGCCGACCCAGCGCTTGAGCTGCGGGAAATACTCCCGGCAGAACGGGCATTCCAGGTCGGCATAGAGCGTCAGCGTGAAACGGCCTTCCGGGTTGCCCATCTGCCAGGGTGGCCCAGCGACCTGCGCCGTGCTGACCGGCGCGCGCGACGGCGCTGAGGATTCGCCGGGCGTCCGGGACACCAGCCAGATCAGCAGCAGCGCGACCAGCGCAGCAGCCAATACCCAGGGCCAGCGAGGCCGCCAGCGGCGACGGCGGAACGCCTGGACCTGCATCGGAATGGAAGGACGTTTCTGTTCCATGGCGTTCTCCGGTTTACGACAGTTCCAGGGCCGGCGACTCGATGCCGCGGGCCTGGTCGATCTTCTCGGCCACCTTGAAAGCCGCTTCCAGTTCGGTGCAGCCGTACTGCTGCATGAGCTGGTAGCGTTCGGCCTTCTCCTCGGGTTCTGTCTGCGCGAGGGCGAGGTACAGGGACGGCGGCACGGCGCGGAACAGCACTTCCATGCTCTTGGAGAGGATGACGCCTTCGGTGAATTTCCCCGCTTCCTTGCGCGCCGAAAGCATCAGCGCCTTCTGCGCGGGCGAGAGTTCGCGGAACCGCGCGATCTTCTCAACTTCATCGGGCGGCATGCTGAGACAGATCCACCACTCGATCATGTTGAGCATGGGCTCCGCGGCGCGCGGCAGGTCGTCGATGTTCTGCGTCGCGAGCCAGAACCAGGCCCCCAATTTCCTCCACATCTTTGTAATTTTCACGACGTAGGGCGCGAGCAGCGGGTTCTTCGTGATGATGTGGCCTTCGTCGGTGACGTTGATGATCGGGCGTCCCAGGTATTGGTCGCGCTCGGCGATGTTGTTCACCGTGCTGATCAGGCTGATGTAAGCGATGGAGAGCTGCGCGTTGTAGCCCTCGCGGGCGTATGTCGCGAGGTCAACCAAGGTGATGTCGGCTTCGGGCCACGGCGTGCCGTCGCGGTCGAACATTTCGCCGTCCGTGCCTTGACAGAACATGTCCATCGCATCCGCCATCTCCAGCAGCCGCACGCGGCGCATTTCGGGCAGCGTCGGGTCCTGGCCGCGGGCGCGCAACGCGTTGCGCACGTCGCGCGTAAGCACCGTGCGTTTGTCGGCCACGCAGTGCTCGGCGGCGTCGAGGATGCACTGACGGATCAGCGAGCGGTCAGCCCGCGTCATCCGGGCTTCCTCCTTGTCCTCTCCGCCCGTGATCATCAGCCGCGCCGTGATCTCCAGTTCGCCGAGCACGTCGCGCTGCTCGTCCGCCTCCATGGCCGAGGCATCTGGTGGCGGGTCTTCATCCAGCGCGTCGGCGTCGAGCGTCTGCACGTCGCTGGGCGTCTCGATCAGCCGACGCGCGTCTGCGAATGGCGCGAGGCTGATGCCCGAACCTGGGGCCAGCTTGACCCGGTTTACCGTCAGCCCGAGCATGCGTGCGAAGTCGCTGAACAGGCCGAAGCTGTTGCCAGCCTCCACGATGAACAGCCGCGGTCGGTAGATGGCCGTGACCTGATTCAAGAGGTTGTTGAGCGTGGCGCTCTTGCCGGAGCCGGTGGGGCCGAACAGGAACAGATGGGCGTTCATCTGCCGATCCAGGCGGCTGAGCGGGTCGAAGGTGATCGGCCCGCCACCGCGGTTGAACATCGTGATGCCCGGGTGCCCCGTACCTTGAGCGCGGCCCCACACCGGCGACAGGTTCGCCGCGTGCTGAGCGAACATCAGTTGGGTGTACCACTTGCGCCGATCCTGGCCGGGGTTGTAGCAGCATGGCAGCCACCGCAAGTAGCTGTTGAGCGGCGCCACCTCGTCGTCCTCGCGCACCGGCTGCAAGCCAGCATTGAGCATCACGTTCGCCAGGTCCAGGCCGCGCCGGTCCAGTTCCGCTTCGTCGCGTCCGCGCAGGTAGAATGCCAGCGTCCCCCGGTAGAGCTTGTGTGCGCTGCCGATGAGGGAGCGGGCTTCCTGCACGTCCTTCAACGTCTGCTCCGACGCCAGCGTCTCGCCCACGGCCTTCTTCGCCAGGTGGTTGAGATCCGCTTCCAGGACATCCTGCGGCGTGGCGACCATCGTGAGACACAGCAAGGTGTCTTCCGGCATCTGGTCGAACAGCGTGTTGATGGCATCCCCTTTGCGGGTCTCGCCGGTCAGGTGTCCGGTGCCGGGCGGCATGCGCAGCCGGTCGGTGATCAGCACGCGGTGCGGCATGCCGTCGAAATACCAGGTGCCGTGCTCCACGTCGGAGCGTGGCTGGCCGAAGAACAGCCGCTGGCTGAAATCCCGCCCGCTCGCCAGCTCGATTTCGCCGGCCTCGCTTTCTTCGGTGCTGTCGGGGTAGCGCGCCAGCGCGTAGAAGCGCTCCCGGTCCTCTGCACTCGGTCCAAGCATCGCCGGGCGCGGATTGAACCACCGCAGCAGCCAGTCGTGGACGTCGGCTGCGACCATGCGCCGTGCCTGGATGCCGGCGTTCGCCAGGCCGCCGCACAGGCGGTCGCAGACGATGTTCAGCATCTGCTCGGGCGTCTGGCCGCGGCGGCTTGCCTGCCCAGTTGCACGGCGATAGATCACCATGCGCACCCGCCGCGTCTGGCCGCGCCAGCGCAGCCGCGTGACCACCGTGTCCTCGAACAGGCCGCCGGGCTTGGCCACAGCGCGCAGGTGGTGGCCGAAGAAGCGCAAGTAGAACTCGGTGAACGCCGAGCCGCGCGCACGTGGCTGCACGTAATCGCGCAAGGTCTGCATGTACTGGTCGAAGCTCGGTTCGTCCTGGGCATAGAGCTGGAGCACCCACGGGTTCTCGTCCAGTTCATCGAAACTGTCCTGAAGCGCGTTTTCCAGGGCGTCGCGGGCATGCGCGAGCCAGCCGGGTTCCCGGCCTTCGGTGCCCAGCGGCACCAGTTCGTAGAACGCCGCCACCGATTGGCCATCCTCCAGGAGCATCGATTTCGACCCGGGCAAGAACTCCACCCAGGGCAGCAGTTCCACGAAGGACGGCGCAACGTCGTACAGCGCCTGCTCGTCGGCCACGGTCGCTGGCTTGCGGCCGTGGACTGCCGAACCGGGTTCGGGGATGCCGGCCTGGCGCAAGGCCTCGACGTGGCGCTGCCAGCTGTCCGGCTGCTCATCGCTAGCCGGGCTACTGGAGCCGGCGCCGGCCAGCTTCGGCCATGGGAGTTTCCACCGCATCAGTAGTCCTCCACGCGCTCGCCCGGCATCGCGTACTGGATGCGCTGGTAGAGCGGGAAGACGGTCGTGTAGCCGGGCACCGGCACGGGATCGGTGCCGGCCAGATGCGGGTACACGTACATCACGAGATCGGGATTGGGCAGGCGCTGGAACTGGCGGTGGACCTCATTGCGCGCGGTGCGCGTGTAGCGCATCTGCTCGACAGGTGCGGCCTGCACGTCGGCGTCGGTCAGGGGCCGACGCAGGCTCTGGCGCGCATCGAGCAGCTGGCGGCCGGCGTTCCGTCCGGCTGCGCCACCGCCGTCGCCGGCCTCCTGCTGCCAGATGTCCATCATCGTGCGGTCACCGTGGGTCAGCAGCTTTTCCTTGCTGGTGGCGCAGCCGCCGAGCACCGCGACGGCGAGGGCCAGCACCAGGCCCTTAATCGAGTTCGAGAGCATGGCTTTCTCCTGCGCGGTGATCGACCTTGCGGCCTTCGGGATCGAAGTCGATGGCGAGCGGTTTTTCGAGGTGGACGGCGACCTTGGCGCCGGGCTGCACATAGACGGCGGCGAACGCCTGGCCGTAGAGCTTGTTGACCCAGGCCGACATGTCCCGGACACCGCCCGCGAGAATCTGGCCGACCGCTTCCTGGCCGGTGATGCCCACGGTGCCGATGGAGCCGTCCGAGCCGACATAGGACATGCGGCCGCTGTCGCTCTCGATGAGCGAGGCCACGCCGGCACCGGCCGCGGTGATCAGGGCCTGCGAGCCGAGGTACTGCTGGGCGTTGCTGCGCCGCTCGCCGCTGACGCAGGGGATGCCGTGCGGGTCGCTGATCCAGCCCAAGCCGTCGCGTTGCTGGTTGTTCTGCTGGTTGCCCTCGCGGTCTTCGGGGATCGTGCGGATCGTGCCGTCGTTGAAGACGAACGTGATGCTGCGCACCTGGCCGCGCACGCACGAAAGCGTCCAGTCGCCCGATGCGGTGCCGCTGAACACGGCGCCGGCCACGTCGGGAATGTCGATGCCATTGGCGGTCAGGTTGTCCGGCCCGACCAGGACTTTGAACGGATAGGGATCGTTGACCGTGCCGTCGATCGGCACGCGGCCGATCAGCGCGGTCATGGCGACCGAACCCATGAGCGTGGAGTTGGTCGGCACGGTATAGACCGGCTTGGCACTCTTGACCCCAGAGGCGCGGGCGCCCGCGTTGGCCACGGTTTCCGCGGTGGTTTCGAGCGTGCTCTGCGCCGGGCCGAAGCTCGTGGGGAAGCTCATTCCGCCGCTCGCGCCACGACCGCCGTTGCGCCCCTCGGCGGGCTTTGCGTCGTCCGGCTCGACCCACCGCACGCCGCCCTCCATGCCGGCCTCGTCGCCGCCCTGCAGCCCCAGGCCCACGGGCAGGTCCGCATGGCCGCCGCCGCGCCCGCCGATGCTGTCCAGGCGCCGCTGCAGGTCGGCGAGCAGCCCTTCGGTCTGCTGGCGCGCGCTGGCCGCCTGCTCCTGGTCGCGGCGCAGGTTGGACCGCTCGGATTCGAGCGCCGAGTTGATGCGCTGGTCGATGGAGTTCTCGCGCTGGCGCAGTCGCTGGTTCTCTTCACGCTGCGACTTGTTGTCCGAGAGCGCGGTCTGAAGCTCGGTGCGCAACTGCTTCACTTGGGCAACGAGCGTCGCCACGGTGTCGCGCGGGGTGTCGCCTTCGATGCCCAGCGCCTTCATTTCCTCGGGCGTGAGCTGGGCGCCGTTGTCCGCCGCGGGTGGCGCCGTGCTGCCTCCACCCGAGAACAGCCGGATACCGACGAACAGCACCAGGATGGCGACAGGGATCATCAGCCACTTGAGCAGGCCGTTACTGCGCATGGCGGGCCTCCTTGGCGTTCTCGTCGCCGTCCGGCTGCGGCAGATGCACGGCAGGGTCGAAGCGGTGAATCGCCGGCAGCAGCGACTGCGCGAGGCCGCGGCCGCCCGTGACCAGGTAGAGGACGGTCGTGTCCTCGGGCGTGCCGCGCGGGCCCAGCGCCTCGTGCTGGAAGGTGGCGGTGAGGAAATCGCCTTGCAGCACGCGCGGGTCGAGCGCGACCCAGTCGGCGCCGGTGTTGGTAAGGCGCACGGCAGTCACCCATTGGTCTTCCAGGCGCCACGACGCGAGCGCGACCGCGCGCACCGGCAGCGTTGGCATCAGTGTGTCCAGGTCGAGGTCGCGGGGCAGGTTGACCCGCATGACGCCCGGAAGCGGCTCGACGGTGCGCAGCGGTGCGTAGAGGTTCTGCGCGGCGAAGCGCGTCAGCACGACAGGGACCGGAGTTTCGCGCCGCGCGGTCCGCGCACCTGCCTGGCCCTGGGCGCGTGCCGGGGCCTCGGCACTGTCGGCCTGCTCGCCATAGCGTCCCGGTGCGCTGTCACCCTCGACGATGCGCACCGGCTCCAGCTCGGCTTCCCCGTCCTTGGGCGGTTCGGCTGCGATGTCCAGCAGGATCAGCGCGCCCGTGTCGGCGTCCTGCAGTTGCAACCGCGTGGGCTCGATCGGCTCGCTGGCGCGCAGGTACACCGCGCCACCCGCACTCTGCACGCGCAGGCGTTCGCCCACGCCCGCGGGCACGCCCACGCGCACGTTCCGGTCGATGAACACGATGCGTTCCTGACCGACCTTCAGCGGCACTGCCAGTGGCATGCGTTCCCAACGCAGGATCTCCACCGCCTGGGCGACGGGTGCCGCGGCCACGGCCAGTAGCCCCAGCAGCGCGAGTACAGGATGCTTCATGGGGTGTTTCCTCCTTGAGGCGCTTGCGGAGACAGGCCACTCGACGCCGGGCGCGCCGGCTCCGGTGCACTGATGCGCTGGGGCGCGCCTTCGTAGCAGTCCAGCGCCAGGCCGAACGGGTTGCGGGCGGGATCGACGTCCACCCGCGTGACCTTGATCGGATAACGCACCAGGGCGCGCTTGACCTGCTCGGCGCCGTAGTACTCGTCCGCCGTGATGTCCAGCGTCACCACCCAGTCGCGATCGGACACGGTGCGCACGCGCGCCGTGGGGTCGTCGCCATAGCCGCGGCCGGGAATCTCGTAGATGCCGCGCACGCGCTGGCGTAGCTCGCCGGTGGAGCGGCGGTAGTCGTAGTCCGCGCGAAGGAAGGCCTGGCAGGACGGGGTGAGGTACGGCGAGAGCGTGTGGAGGTTGCGCGAGTAGTCTTCTTCGCCATTGGTCGGCCAGCGGTTCAGCGTCTGGAACACGTAGAACGTGAACGCATAGACCGATTCGGGCGGCACTTCCCACCACTTGCGGGTACTGCCAGAGCGCAGGTCGGGCGGGACGTGGATGGTCAGGTCGCGCGGCGCGCTCCACCAGCCGCCGCCCATGACCAGGGCGACAATGACCAGCGCGCCCGCGCCCAGGCGCAAGGTCTTGATGTGCGCCTGCAGGTGGGTGATCTCGTTCTTGAAGCGGCTCATCGTGCCCCCCTTGCAACGGACCTTCGGGTGGACCAGAAGCCGGAGCGCGAGATCAGCACGTGGCCGCCTACCCATCCCGCCATCAGTGGATGGCGCGTGGCGATGCGCCATTGCAGTTGCCGGTACAGCCAGGTGTCGGGGCGCCCGCGCTTGAGCCGGCGCAGGATGCCGCCGCCGATGAAGACGCCCAGGGCCACGCCCAGGACGACGAACGTCGGCGCGATGGCGATCGTGCGGAACACCCAGGACAGCGGCGCGCCGACCAGCAGGCCGGCGGCGCCGGACAGGCCGCAGCAGATCCACAGTTCGTCGGCGGTGAGGCCGCGCACGACAACAGGGTGGCGGTTGAGCCGATGCGGAAGGAACGTGACCGTCCCGTCCGCACGGACGTGCTGCTGCTCGGACATACCGGCCTCGCCTTACAGGATGCCGGTGGCTTCGGTGAGCAGCCAGATGCCGATCACGAGCAGCACGGCACCGATCGCGACGGTGAGGCCAAACTGGCCCCAGGTCTTGCGGCCGGTGTGGATTTCCGCGTAGGTGCCGTAGGCGTGGTAGCAGACGCCGATGAACATCGACGCCACGACCAGGAGGGCTACGAGCATGATGATGTCGTAGCCGTAGTTCCTGATCGTTTCCATGATGCCGTTGCCGGTGCCGCGGGTCGGGTTCTCCAACTGCGGCAGGCCTTGCGCGAACGACAGCGCGGGCAGCGCGGCGGCGCCCAGGGCCATGGCGGCGCGCTGGGCGAGACGGGAAGTGAGGATGCGGTTGTGCATGGTCGGGCCTTTCAGGTCAGGACAGAAGGAAGAAACTCAGGACGAGGTACATCGCGACGAAGCGGATGCAGACGCCGAGGAACTGGCGCTGGTTGAGGCGGCTCTCGGACCACCCCACGTAGGCCGTTCGGATGGCCCAGACGCCCCACACGAGCAGGACCGCGAACACGACGCCGACCAGGACGGTCGCCATTGCGGAAGGCGCGATGCCGCTGTTGGCTTGAAATGCCGAGACCTGGGCGCCGTTCATTGCTTGCCCCCCGCAGTCGTCGCCGGCAGCGGCTCGGCCGCCCGCTCGGTGCGGTAGTCGCCGGCCAGTTCGGAGGGGTCGCGCGGCTGAGCGCGCGATGGCGTCAGGTGAAACTGGATGCCGGCGCGAACGCGCGCCAGGTCAGCCAGCAGCCGCGGGTAGTCGAAGTGGTAGCGCTCGCCCGGCTGGATGGGGGCATGCGCGGCGCTGTCCGCGACGGTGCGCTCCAGCGCGTCGAGCTGGCGCAGTGCGGCGACCAGCTCCTGGCGCTGTGCCGGAGACTCGGCCAAGGCCATCTGGGACTGACCCAGCAGGAGGGCCGTCACGAGAAAAGTGGGCACGCCGCGATGCGCGGCGCGCAGCCAGATCGAAGCCACCATCGCGCCATTCCTGTGTGATCAGCAATGGGGTGATCGTGGAGATCAGGGCTGTTTTAGGCCGCAAACAATAGGAACTGGCGGACGACCGGATTGGGCATACCGCGAGCGAACCTACAAAAGCCCGGGTGGAGTTTCGATTATTGCGTTTTTCGAGTGTTTCGAATATGATCGGCTCTGCAACCGTTTTCGCTTAGGAGCTACCCATGACCACCGCCACTGCCCAATCCAAGATGACCCTTCCCGCCGCGGGAGAGGTTAAGGCAGCCGTCCAGGGTCAACGTGCCTTGGCGGCTTACCTCGCAACCCAGTTCGAGACGCAGCACATCCAGATCTTTGATGACCACAAACAGGCTCATCAGGTGGAACTGCCTACCTCGGCTTTACGCCTGCTGGTCGACATCCTGGCCGAGTTGGCCGATGGCAATGCAGTAAAGGTGGTGCCCGTCCATGCAGAGCTGACGACCCAAGAGGCGGCGGACTTGCTCAACGTGTCCCGTCCCCATTTCGTCAAGCTGCTAGAAGATGGGGTGTTGGCATTTCATCGCACCGGCAAGCACCGCAGGGTGAGGTTCGCCGATCTGATGCAGTACAAGGAAGCGCGCGAGCGCGCCAGTGAGCAGGCGATGGCCGAACTCGCTCAGCAGTCGCAAGAGTTGGGAATGGGATACGAATGAGGCATTCCCCATTCACCGCCGTCTACGACGCGTGCGTTCTATATCCCGCGCCACTGCGGGATTTCCTGATGTGGCTCGGCCTGTCTGGCCGCTTCCGGGCGCGGTGGAGCCAAGCCATTCATGAGGAGTGGAAACGCAATCTGTTGATCAACCGCCCCGATCTCACCCGGGTTCAGGTCGACAGGACGTCGGATCTCATGGACAGGGCCATTCCGGACGGCTTGGTGGAGGGCTACGAAGCGCTCGTGGCAGGCCTGACATTACCCGATCCGAACGATCGGCACGTCCTGGCTGCGGCGATTCGCTGCGGTGCGAGCGTGATTGTGACGTTCAACGAACGTGATTTCCCGAACGATCTGCTGGCTCCGTACGGCATCGAATCGCAGCACCCCGATGAGTTTGTGGACAACCTGCTGGATCTGGATGCGGCCGCCGTAGTGTCGGCTGCGCAGCGCCAGCGTGCCCAACTCAAGCATCCGCCGATCGATGTGGACCGCTATCTCGAAATCCTGCTGCGCCAAGGCCTTGTGCAAACGACCAAGGTGCTGGCGACCTATCGCACCATTCTCTGACCCGCCGAGAGCCACGGATGACCAAGAATCCTTCATCAGACGCCACTTTGCCGAAAGGCATCCATCGAAGCTGGAAGCTGCCGGATAAGTCGCTGGGTGACTTGTGGGATTCGATCGTGATGGACGAAGCCATCAAAAAACAGTTGCTGTCACAAGCGATCGTCAACTTCACGGTGCGCCCCAAGGTGGAGCGCACGGTACTCCCCCTGCACGGCGTGATCTTGTTGGTCGGCCCGCCGGGGACTGGGAAGACCTCCTTGGCACGGGGCTTGGCGCATCGTGTGGCCGAATCTTTTTCTTCTGCGAAGTTTCGATTGCTGGAAGTGGAGCCTCACACGCTGACGAGCTCTGCAATGGGAAAGACTCAACGCGCCGTGGCAGACCTGTTCTCGCAATCGATCGCAGAATCCGCAGCGGCGGGCCCGACGATCGTCCTTCTGGACGAGGTCGAAACGCTTGCGGCTGATCGAGCGAAGCTCAGCCTGGAAGCCAACCCGGTTGATGTGCACCGGGCCACCGACGCGGTGTTGGTGCAGTTGGACATGTTGGCCGAACGCAACCCGCATCTGCTGTTCGTGGCCACCAGCAACTTCCCACAGGCCGTCGACAGTGCCTTCCTATCTCGTTGCGACATGGTGATGGAGGTGCCACTGCCCGGCAAGGATGCCTGCAAGCAGATCCTAGTGGACTGCCTGAATGGCCTGGCAAAGACATTTCCGGGGATTGGCAAGCTTTCCTCGGCTCACCAGTTCGACGCGTGCGCTGGCGAGTGCGTCGGATTGGATGGTCGGGCCATTCGCAAGGTCGTAGCCAACGCCCTCGCGGCCGACCCGCAAGTGGCTATCGATCCGAACAAGCTTTCCGTAGAGCACTTGCGCAGTGCGATACGACAGGCAAAGCAAATGCGCCTTCAAGGAGGGAAGCAAAAATGACCACCGTTGTCAGCCGGACGTTTCGCAGCTCGCCGCACCGCGATGCGTTGCAGACATGGGATGCCATTGTCGAACTGCTCACTCAGGGCAAGGACGGCACGGCTCGCTCTGAACTCAGGGCCGTGACGGGCGTGGCCGCCAGCTTGATCGCCGACCAGGCACCCAAGAGCGCGCCCATCGTTGCGACATGCGATGGACCACGGACCAGGATCTACTGCCTCTTCGACGAAGACGCGATCTATGGTGATGATGCCAACGAAGAAGTCTTGGGGTTCGAGCCGTTGAAGGGAGACTGGGGAGTCTCGCTGCCGTGTCCGAAGGAGCAGCTCGGCTGGGTGCAAAGCGCGCTCAAAAAGCACAGTTCTCGCATCATTGCACGGGACTTGAGCCAAGGAATTGCCACGCAGGCGCAGGCCGATGCTGGGCAAGCGCTGTCGCTCGACCTCGGAGGTTTCCTCAAGTCATGAGCACCGTCGCCACCTACTCGTACACGCACTCGGTTACCTATGTGACCGACAACATCCTCAAGAGCTTGAAAGACATCATCCTGCTCAGTGGGCTGGACCCTGAGCACTTTGCGGATCGCTGGGAGAGCAATACCCGAGCCATCAAGACGTGGCTCGGGACCGGTGATCTGCGCAAGGTGATTCTGGAGATCTACAACCCGGCAACCGACAAGCTCGTGACCCGATGGGATATCGACATCGTGTATGGGTGGTCCGATGGCGACGGCAGCTTCTGGACAGATACCGAGCAGTTGAAGTACGCGATCAAGAAAGCTGGGCTGCTGCCATCGCAGGCCAAGTACAAGTTAATGCTCGATACAAAGCCAGGGCGACCTGATGTGGAGGGATGGAGCAAAGGAAGTTATCGCTCGACGGATGGAATGGTCAAGCAGAGCCTAGGCTCGACTGTCGAACACAGCGGCCTGGCGGGTCAGGCCGGATATTGGAGGCAACGCTGATGCTGTCGATCGATGAAGCTTTTCGCAAGTTCAAGTCGCGTCTGGAACTCAACGAACGCGAACAGAAGAATGCCTCGCAACGCCAGAACGAAGTGCGGGACTACCTGCAGACCAAGTTCGGCATTGCGCGCAGCTTCCTGACCGGTTCCTATGCTCGATACACGAAGACGAAGCCGCTCAAGGATATCGACATCTTCTTCGTGCTGAAGGACTCGGAGAAGCATTACCACGGCAAGGCCGCATCGGTAGTGCTGGATGATTTCCACTCTGCATTGGTGGAGAAATACGGTTCGGCGGCCGTGCGCAAACAGGCGCGCTCGATCAACGTGGATTTCGGTGTTCACATCGACGCGGAGGACAACACGGACTACCGGGTGGTCAGCGTGGATGCGGTGCCCGCATTCGATACCGGCGACCAGTATGAGATCCCCGATACGGCGTCCGGAAAGTGGATCAAGACGGACCCGGAGATCCATAAGGACAAGGCGACCGCAGCGCACCAAGCCTATGGCAATGAGTGGAAAGGTCTCGTGCGCATGGTGAAGTACTGGAACAACAATCC
>NZ_BCBQ01000009.1:0-92523 GCF_001320885.1 Pseudomonas sp. NBRC 111140 | reverse complement strand
GGTACATTCCTGAAAAAACCAATAAGTCCAAAACCTTCGGTGAGATGTCTACCATGATCGAATCTGTCGACAATTTCCTTGCACGCCTGCAACAGCGTGACCCTGGCCAACCGGAATTCCACCAGGCGGTGGAAGAGGTGCTGCGCACCCTGTGGCCATTCCTTGAGGCCAACCCTCACTACCTGCAATCCGGCATCCTCGAGCGCATGGTCGAGCCCGAGCGCGCTGTACTGTTTCGCGTGTCCTGGGTCGATGACCAGGGCAAGGTGCAGGTCAATCGCGGTTACCGCATCCAGATGAGCAGCGCCATTGGCCCGTACAAGGGCGGGCTGCGTTTCCACCCGTCGGTTAACCTCAGCGTGCTGAAGTTCCTGGCCTTCGAGCAAGTGTTCAAGAACTCCCTGACCTCGCTGCCCATGGGCGGCGGCAAGGGCGGCTCGGACTTCGACCCTAAAGGCAAGAGCGACGCTGAAGTGATGCGCTTCTGCCAGGCCTTCATGAGCGAGCTGTACCGCCACATCGGCGCCGACTGCGACGTACCGGCCGGTGACATCGGTGTGGGGGCCCGCGAAATCGGCTTCATGTTCGGCCAGTACAAACGCCTGGCCAACCAGTTCACCTCGGTGTTGACCGGCAAAGGCATGACCTACGGCGGCAGCCTGATCCGTCCGGAAGCCACCGGCTATGGCTGCGTGTACTTCGCCGAAGAAATGCTCAAACGCCAGGACAAGCGTATCGACGGTCGCCGCGTGGCGGTGTCCGGTTCGGGCAACGTTGCCCAGTATGCCGCGCGCAAGGTCATGGACCTGGGCGGCAAGGTGATTTCGCTGTCTGACTCCGAAGGCACCTTGTACGCTGAAGCCGGCTTGACCGATGCCCAGTGGGACGCCTTGATGGAGCTGAAGAACGTCAAGCGCGGCCGCATCAGCGAGCTGGCCGGGCAGTTCGGCCTGGAGTTCCGCAAAGGCCAGACCCCATGGAGCCTGCCGTGCGACATCGCCCTGCCGTGCGCCACGCAGAACGAACTGGGCGCCGAGGACGCCCGCACGCTGCTGCGTAACGGCTGCATCTGCGTGGCTGAAGGCGCCAACATGCCGACCACCCTGGAAGCTGTGGATATCTTCCTGGACGCCGGCATCCTGTACGCCCCGGGCAAGGCCTCCAACGCCGGTGGCGTGGCCGTATCGGGCCTGGAAATGTCGCAGAACGCCATGCGCCTGCTGTGGACTGCCGGTGAAGTGGACAGCAAGCTGCACAACATCATGCAGTCGATTCACCATGCATGCGTGCACTACGGTGAAGAAGCCGATGGCCGTATCAACTACGTCAAAGGTGCGAACATCGCAGGCTTTGTGAAAGTGGCCGATGCGATGCTGGCTCAGGGCGTCGTCTGATCTGAGGCTGCTGGGGGCCGCTTTGCGGCCCTTTCGCGACACAAGGCCGCTCCTACAGGGGGCCGCTTTGCGGCCCTTTCGCGACACAAGGCCGCTCCTACAGGGGACCGCGACAACCTGAATGATCGCGCAATCTTGTAGGAGCGGCCTTGTGTCGCGAAAGGGCTGCAAAGCAGCCCCCAGGGCCCTCAGCTTTCACCCTCAATTTCAAGTATCTCGATCACCTGATCCCCCACCGGCCGCCGCCAAACCACTTCATCCCCAGGCCCCGCACCCAGCAAAGCCCGCCCCAACGGCGCCCCCCAGTTAATCAATCCACGCCCAGCATCCGCTTCATCCTCGCCTACCAGTCGCATCACATGCTCCTGGTCCTGCGCATCCACGAACCGCACCCGGCTACCAATCTGCACCTTGCTGCGAGAAGCCGCCGCCGGCACCACTTGGGCACTCTGTACCCGCGCGCTGAAATAGCGCAGGTCGCGCTCGGTATCGGCCAGCCGCTGCTTGTCGCCACGCTCACCTTGTGCCAGCAGTTCACTGCGCAAGGCATTCAGCTCGGCCACGCGCGCCTGTAACTGCTGCAGTCCGCTGGCAGTGACGTAGTTGGGTTGTTCGCTGATGCGTCGCTCGACCGGCTGGTCGGCCTGGGCGGCGGCCTGGTCTTCGTTGACGAATGCTCGGCTCATGCGGGGGCTCCTTGTGCAGGAGACCATCATGGCAGGCTACCGGTTTCAATGGATGTCCGTTTGCGACTCAGTCGTGGCGATAGGCCTTGGCGGCACCACGGTCCTTTTCCTGCTCCCACTCGCGGTCGCGCTGGTCCCAGAAGCGCTCGTGGTACTCGCGCTGTTCTTCACTGTTCTGCATGGCGTGGCACTGGCGGAAGCCGTCGTCCCAGCCGGTTTCGTACTGGCGCTCGTGCAGGTAGCGCGGCACGTTTTTGCTGAACCCGCCCACCATCAGCCCGGCCGCCTGGCGACCGCTGCTGCAGCCGTCCTGAAAGCCATCGGCATAGGCCGGGGGATAACCATGGTTGACCATCTGCTCGTGGGTGGTTTCGCAACCTGACAGCAACAACGCAATGCACACGCCGAACCAGTACCGCGACATAACCACCAGTCCCTCCCGTTGATGGTGGAAAGTCTAGGTGGCGATTTGTCGGGGAGGTGTCAAAACAGTGTCAAAGAGTTGGTTGGGATACTCAGCTTTCAGCCTGACGCGCTGTCTGTAGGAGCGGCCTTGTGTCGCGATCGGGCCGCAAAGCGGCCCCGGGATTTCAGCGATGATGCAAATATTGCTGGGGCCGCTCTGCGGCCCGATCGCGACACAAGGCCGCTCCTACAAAAAGCGCGCAGGCCCGACCCGCTAGTAGTGATACCACTTCAGTTCCAGCATCACCTCGTTCTGCGCGGTAGCCAAATGGCTGAATTCGCGCGAAGCACTCAACCGCAGCCCAAGGTTCTGGCTGATTTCCCATTGCTGGTTCAGGCTCACGCTGCGCCGCACTTCGCCATTGGTGAAGTAGTCGCCCTTGGCCTCCAGCGTCATGTTGCCCAAGCCGTTGCGCCACAGCAGGCCGCCGTTGAACCCCGCCGCTGGGGCGATGAACTGGGCGAAGTCATTGTGATGCTCGACCCGCACCGTGCCCAGGGCAAAGCCCAACAAACCGTCGGCCAGCTGCCAGGTGCCACCGGCGCCGCCATTCACATGGCTCACCAGCACCTCGTCATCGTGCTTGCCCGGCACCCGCTCCAGCCCACCAGCCACCTGCCATGACCAGGGCTTGAGCAGCTCGTTGCGTGGCGTCAGTGAGCGAATGGTGGCCAGGTCCAGCCGTTGTACCTGCCAATCGTTGCCTTCGTACTGGCGCACCTTCAGTTGCAAAATTTCGATCTGCGCGCCCAGCGGGAAGCCATAGGCGTTGTCATTCAGGTCGTGGTAGGCCATGCGCAGGCCGTATTCGGCGTAGGCACGGTCTTCACGGGTGCCCACGCCCAACTGCCAAGTGCGCGAGTCATGACCATCCTCGGGCAGGCCGGGGCGTTCGATTTGCAGGGGCGGCGGTGGGTTGCCGTTGATTGCCCGCAGCAGCTCGAAGCTGCGTTTGGCCTGGCCGGGGTCGCGTTCCTGGCCATTGGCCCGGTACCGCTCCAGGCGATACGCCGCATCTTGCACCAGCGCCTGGCGTTCGCGGGGCAGGGCCTTGAACTCGGCGCTTTGCAGCTGCGCGGTGTCGGCGCTTGCCGCCAGTACCTGGCGTTTTTCGTTGTGGTCAAGCGGCTCGGCACGGGCCAGCAACTCGCGCTCGCGAGAGGGGCGGTAAGTCTCACTGGCGACCAGGCCGGACTGCTTCACGGCTTTCACGGTGTCGGTGGGAATGGCGGTTAGCGGAAACTGTGATGTCAGGTCCAGGCTCGGCCGGGCCACTTGCAGCAGCTCCAGTAGGCGATACGAGCAGTTTTCATCGAAGAAGAAGTAGTCGAACTGGATCTGCTTCAGCTCCCACACGTGCTCGACCATGCGCCCGGTTTCCTCGGGTGTCAGGTCCAGCTGGTACTCCCACAGGTCGCGGTTTTCCAGGCTGCGGTATTCGGAGAGTTTTTCCTGGTAGGGCATCAGCGCGAACAGCCCTGGGTAGCCCCCCATCAGGCCTTTCCAGGCGTACAGGATGCTGTTGTCGCTGCCTTCGATGTAGGCACCGAAATTGATCGCGTAGCTCAGCAGGGTGGTGTCGTCGCTGCGGGTGGTGGACTGGTCGATGCGCAGCAGCGTGTGGCCGAACATCGACGACGGGCTGTTCAGGTAAGCTGCCGGGAAGATCAGCGCGGCGCTGTGCGGGTCGATCGACTGGTACCAGGTCTTGAATTCCTGGCAGTCCGGTTGCGGCAAGCCTTGCAGGTCGAGTTGTTCGCGCAGCCAGCGGGTACGCGCCGGGAATACGCATTGGGCGTGCTTGTCGCCGAGGCTGGCCGGGGCATACAGCGCGTCGACCGTGGCCTTCAGCTCCTGGTCGGGGTGATGCGCACCGTCCTCGGCGAGGAAGAACGCATCATCGTCCACATAACTGCGCCAGCCGCCGAGCTTGGCGGTTTCGTAGTGACCAATGGCGAGCCAGTAAGGGGTATTGGCCAGTTGCTGGAGACGGCCTTGATCCAGCACGGGCGCGGCTTGTACGGGGGCGCAGGCACACAGCGCCAGGGCAGCGAGGCGTTTGAGCATATCGGGCAACTACTTCTAAACGATGCCGAAAAAGGCGAAACCCGCCCCGGGTGGGGCGGGAGCAGCTGTGCTTAGGCCTCGGTGGCGTATTTGGCCAGGCGTGGGTCGCTTTTCAGAACGGCCAGGGTGTTGCTGTGAACCGTTTCGGCAGTGACGTCGGCGCTGCTGAAGATTTGGTTGAAGTGCTGGTGGGTGACCGAGTTGAAGTAGCCGCGGTCTTCCGGGGCCACACCAAGGACGACGGCATAGGTGGTCAGTGCTTCGCCCTGGCCCATGGCCATGTCTTCGGACAGCTCGTTCATCATGCCGTTCATGGCGAACCAGGACTTGCCGCCGTAGGTCAGCGAAGCCTTGGTCGAGCAGCCGTTGGTGCCGGAGGTCATGCCGAAGGTGGCGTTACCGGAGGTGCCGTTTGTGGTGGAAGCCAGGAAGTGTGCCGGCGTGCCGCGCTGGCCTTCGAACAGCATGTTGCCCCAGCCGCAGTTCGGGCCGCCAGGCGCTTCGGCCATGGCGTTCAGCGAGACCACGGTGAACAGAGTACCCAGAAGAATCCGTTTCATAGCATTTGTTCTCTTTGTCTTAACCAAGGGTCAGGGTTTCTGGCAACTCGGTTGCCAGGTCGGGAAAGCTTTTCACCCACCCGCGCAGCTTGGAGTTTAGGCACGATCTAAAGGTTGCGTTGTTGATTGCGAAAAATTTGCTGTTACATGACCTGCACGGGCTAAGACCTGCCGCGATATTAAAGTCCCGTAGAGCCTTGCAAGGCGCGCTGGGGCAGCGCCAGAATGCTGGTCATCTGCCCGCCGAAGTAAGGAAACCCAATGCCCGATCCTGTCGCTGCGCGCCTGCGTCTCGCGCCTGAAGCCCTGACCCGGCGTTTCTCCCCCGAGCAGTTTGCCTTTACCAATACCGACGATCTGGAGCCGTTTCGCGGAGTCCTGGGCCAGGAGCGTGCTGTCGAGGCCCTGCAGTTTGGCGTGGCCATGCCGCGCCCTGGTTACAACGTGTATGTAATGGGTGAGCCCGGTACCGGGCGCTTCTCGTTCGTAAAGCGCTACCTCAAGGCCGAGGGCAAGCGCCAGCAGACCCCGGCCGACTGGGTCTACGTCAACCACTTCGACGACACCCGTGAGCCACGGGCACTGGAGCTGCCGTCTGGGAGCGCCGCCGAGTTCATCAGCGACATGGGCGGGTTGATCGACAACCTGCTGTCCACGTTCCCTGCCGTTTTCGAACACCCGTCCTATCAGCAGAAGAAGGGTGCTATCGACCGTGCCTTCAACCAGCGCTATGACCGCGCCCTGGACGTGATAGAGCGCGCATCGCTGGAAAAAGACGTGGCCTTGTATCGCGATGCCAGCAACGTCGCCTTCACGCCGATGGCCGATGGCAAGGCGCTGGATGAAGCCGAGTTCGCCCAGTTGCCGGAAGCGGTACGCGAGCAGTTCCACGAAGACATTGCCTTGCTCGAGGAACAGCTGAACGAAGAGCTGGCCAGCTTGCCGCAGTGGAAGCGCGAGTCGAACAACCAACTGCGCCATCTGAACGAAGAAACCATCACCCTGGCGCTGCAGCCGCTGTTGGCGCCGCTGTCGGAAAAGTACGCCGAGAACGCGGCGGTCTGCGCATACCTGCAATCGGTGCAGTTGAACCTGCTGCGTACCGTGGTCGAGCAACTGGTGGATGACAGCAAGACCGACGCCGTGGCCCGCAAGCTGCTCGAAGAGCAGTACGCGCCCAGCCTGGTGGTGGGCCATCACGCAGCCGGCGGCGCGCCGGTGGTGTTCGAGCCGCATCCGACCTATGACAACCTGTTCGGCCGTATCGAATACAGCACCGACCAAGGCGCGCTGTACACCTCCTATCGCCAACTGCGCCCAGGCGCGCTGCACCGTGCCAACGGTGGCTTCTTGATTCTTGAAGCCGAGAAGATGCTGGGCGAGCCGTTCGTTTGGGATGCGCTCAAGCGTGCACTGCAGTCGCGCAAGCTGAAGATGGAGTCGCCGATCGGTGAACTGGGCCGTGTCGCCACGGTCAGCCTGCAGCCGCAGATGATTCCGCTCAACGTCAAACTGGTGATCATCGGCTCGCGCCAGCTGTACTACGCGCTGCAGGACCACGACCCGGATTTCCAGGAGATGTTCCGCGTGCTGGTGGACTTCGACGAAGACATGCCGATGGTCGACGAGAACCTGGAGCAGTTCGCCCAGCTGTTGCGCACCCGCACCAACGAAGAGGGCATGGCGCCGCTGACCAGCGACGCCGTGGCGCGCCTGGCCACCTACAGCGCTCGCCTGGCTGAAAACCAGTCGCGCCTGTCGGCGCGTATCGGCGACCTGTTCCAGTTGGTGAGCGAGGCTGATTTCATTCGCCAGCTGGCCAGTGACGAAATGACCGACGCCGGCCACATCGAGCGTGCGCTCAAGGCCAAGGCCACCCGCACCGGGCGTGTGTCGCAGCGGGTGCTGGACGACATGCTCGCCGGCATCATCCTCATCGATACCGAAGGTGCTGCAATCGGCAAGTGCAACGGCCTCACGGTGCTGGAGGTGGGCGACTCGGCGTTCGGTATGCCGGCACGTATTTCGGCCACTGTGTACCCAGGCGGCAGCGGCATTGTCGACATCGAGCGTGAGGTCAACCTTGGCCAGCCGATCCACTCCAAAGGCGTGATGATCCTTACCGGTTATCTGGGCAGCCGCTATGCCCAGGAATTCCCGCTGGCGATTTCCGCGAGCATCGCCCTGGAACAGTCCTACGGCTACGTGGACGGTGACAGCGCCTCGCTGGGCGAAGCCTGCACGCTGATTTCAGCCTTGTCGCGCACGCCGCTCAAGCAGTGTTTCGCTATCACTGGTTCCATCAACCAGTTTGGTGAAGTGCAGGCAGTGGGCGGGGTCAACGAGAAGATCGAGGGCTTCTTCCGCCTCTGCGAGGCGCGAGGCCTGACGGGCGAGCAAGGGGTGATCATTCCGCGTGCCAACGTTGCCACCCTGATGCTTGATGAGCGCGTGCTGCAGGCCGTGGAGAACGGCATGTTCCACGTCTATGCGGTCAGCCAGGCTGATGAGGCGCTGAGCCTGCTGGTGGGCGAGGAGGCCGGGGTGCTCGACGACAAGGGGCTGTTCACCGAGGGCAGCGTCAATGCTCGGGTGGTGGAGCGCCTGCGTGAAATTGCCGAGATGATCAGCGAAGAAGAAATCGAGAAGGCAGAAAAGGAACACCTGGAAGAGGTGATTGCCAAGGCCAAACCGGCTTGAGTCAATAAACTGGCGCTGGCGGCGATGTGCTACCGTTCAGCGCCGGTTTTCCATCTTTCTGTACTGTTCTTCTATGCTGGAACTTAAGGACGGTATCAGGTTCAGGATGGAAACAGCCTGAGGTTCAGGCTGAACAAGGCTTTTTGGAGGGGACGCGGCCATGCGCAACCTCAGCCTCACACGCCAGTGCCTGGGCCTGGTGACCCGCATCGAATGCAGCATCCGCCCACTGGCCGGGGACAACGGCATGTGGACGTTGCTGTTCGCCGCCGGCATGGCCGGTGAACAACCTTCCGCGATCAAGGCGCAGGGGCCGTTTCATGGGCCGCTGGTGGCCGAATCGGTGCTCAATGCCATCGTCGACAGCCTGACCTTGCATGGGTACCAGGTGGCCGAAGACCCGCAGATCTGGTGTTTGCATTTGCAGGCGCAGTTACGGCGGATCAATGGCGAGCGGTGCCGTAATCTTGGGGATTACCAGTTTCATCCAGAGACCTGAACGATTGCCGGGGCTGTAAAGCAGCCCCCCGTTCACCGGGCTTTTGCTGTAACAGGTGGCTGGCTATACTCGCCGTCGATTTTTAGTCACCTGATGAGTCCTGAACTTCATGGAACGTATCCTCGAAAACGCGATGTATGCCTCGCGCTGGCTGCTCGCCCCGATCTACTTCGGCCTGTCCCTTGGCTTGCTGGCCCTGGCACTGAAATTCTTCCAGGAAGTGGTCCATGTCCTGCCCAACGTCTTCGCCCTGAGCGAAGCCGACCTGATCCTGGTGATCTTGTCGCTGATCGACATGTCGCTGGTGGGTGGCCTGCTGGTCATGGTGATGATCTCCGGGTACGAGAACTTCGTTTCGCAACTGGACATCGACGAAAGCAAGGAAAAGCTCAACTGGCTCGGCAAGATGGACTCTTCGTCGCTGAAGATGAAAGTTGCCGCATCGATCGTGGCGATTTCGTCGATTCACCTGCTGCGGGTGTTCATGGATGCGCAGAACATCTCCACCGATTACCTGATGTGGTACGTGATCATCCACATGACCTTCGTGATCTCGGCGTTTTGCATGGGCTACCTGGACAAGCTGACCAAGCACTAAGCCAGGTTGCTGCATTCACCGCCCGTCCGTTGCAAAACGGACGGGCGGTGTTGTTTCTGGCTTGTGCTTTCGGCTGGCCTGTAGAAAAAATGAGCACTCATGCGTGGTTCTCATCGCGAGGTGCTCTCATGAACCTGCATCAGCTCAATACCGAGGCCAGGGCTGGCCATGTCGACGAACTGAACCTGATCGCCATCGAAGGCGGTGACTACCTGCTCGAGGCCCGGGTCAAAGGCCACGCTCACCCTCTGTCCGATACCCGTGGTGAACGCTTGCGCGTGCACTCGGTGGAGGATGCGCGCAAGTTGCTGCAAACCATCCCCATGGTCTCGATGAACCTGGTGCATTGGTCGGTGCAGGACGAAATGTGCGGCATGGGTACGCACCCGGAAGAAGACCTGAAGGTGCCGATCTCCCAACGCTCGGCCTGGTAGCTGCTCGCCGCGCCCCAGTGTGCTAGGCTGCTCGCCCTTTTCATCAAGGGCGCGGCTGCACTGCGCCCTGCAGTGGAGCACGACAATGTCCGAACTCAATCTGTCCACCGACGAAACGCGCGTCAGCTACGGTATCGGCCGTCAGCTGGGCGGCCAGCTGCGCGACAACCCGCCACCAGGCGTCAGCCTGGAAGCCATCCTGGCCGGCCTGACCGACGCCTTCAACGGCGCCGACAGCCGCGTCAGCGAAGCCGACCTGTCGGCCAGCTTCAAAGTGATCCGTGACATCATGCAAGCCGAAGCGGCCGCCAAGGCTGAAGCCGCTGCTGGCGCTGGCAAGGAATTCCTGGCCGAAAACGCCAAGCGTGATGGCATCACCACCCTGGCTTCGGGCCTGCAGTTCGAAGTACTGACCGCAGGTGAAGGCGCCAAGCCGACCCGCGAAAGCAACGTGCGTACGCACTACCACGGCACCCTGATCGACGGCACCGTGTTCGACAGCTCCTACGAGCGCGGCCAGCCGGCTGAATTCCCGGTTGGTGGTGTGATCGCTGGCTGGACCGAAGCCCTGCAGCTGATGAACGCTGGCAGCAAATGGCGCCTGTACGTGCCGAGCGAGCTGGCTTACGGTGCCCAAGGCGTTGGCAGCATCCCGCCGCACAGCGTACTGGTGTTCGACGTCGAGTTGCTCGACGTTCTGTAATGCCCCTCGGGGCCGCATTGCGGCCCATTCGCGGGCAAGCCCGCTCCTCCAGGTATTGCGCAGAACTCAAACCTTGCGCGGTCGCTGTGGGAGCGGGCTTGCTCGCTAAGAGGCCATCCCTGCTGGCCTCAATTCCAATCTGTCCCCATCGGGCGCAATGCCCGCGCATAGCAGAACAGAAACAAGTTCCGCACCAATTCCTTCAGTACCCCAGGTTCACTCGAATTCAACCCGCTCATGTCCAGGTCGCCCTGGTCACGCAATTCGTCGAGTGCATCTTGTTCAAGCACCGCACACACTTCGCCGGTTTCCCGATGAAGAATGCGCAGGTAGGGGTGAGGGCGGTCCAGCCAGGCGTCGATCAGATAAGTCATGGCTATTCTCCTTGGAAAGCGGTCCCAATGAGAATAATTCTTATTATCAAAATAGCAAGCACCAATTGGCGGATTTTTGTGTAATCAGACTTTGCGCACGAATTCGGACTTCAGCTTCATGGCGCCGATACCGTCGATTTTGCAGTCGATATCGTGGTCGCCGTCACACAGGCGGATGTTTTTGACCTTGGTGCCAACCTTGACCACCAGGGACGAACCTTTGACCTTGAGGTCCTTGATCACGGTGACGGTGTCGCCGTCCTGCAGGATGTTGCCGACCGAGTCCTTTTTCACCACCTTGTCGCTGGCCTCGGCATCGCCGCTGGCCGACCACTCGTGGGCGCATTCAGGGCAGATCAGCTGAGTGCCATCCTCATAGGTGTATTCGGAGTTGCATTTTGGGCAGGGTGGCAGAGTGCTCACTTCGGATCCTCAAACAAACAGACGGGCGGTTAAAAGCCCACATTGTAAAAGGTATTTTTCCAGAAGTGATTATGTCCGGACAAAAGCATCGCGGGCAAGCACGCTCCTACAGGCGGCGCAGTCCTTGTAGGAGCGGGCTTGCCCGCGAATGAAGACGACTCTGTCTGTCAGTGAGTACGCGCGACCGCAAACTCGCTCAGCTCAACCAGCGCATCCCGGTATTCGCTGGCTGGCAGTACTTCGAGGCATGCAATGGCACGCTTCACATAATCACGCGCCAGCTCTGCGGTGTACTTCAGCGCGCCGGACTCTTCGACCGCCACGCGAATCTGCTCCAGATCCTCCAGGCCACCCTTCTGGATCGCCTGGCGAACCAGTGCGGCCTGCTCGGCAGTGCCTTCACGCATGGTGTAGATCAGCGGCAGGGTAGGCTTGCCTTCGGCCAGGTCGTCACCGACGTTCTTGCCCAGGGTTTGCGAGTCACCCTTGTAGTCCAGCAGGTCGTCGACCAGTTGGAAGGCCACGCCCAGGTGGTCGCCGAAGGTGCGCAGGGCTTCGCGCTGCTCATCAGTGGCTTCGGCCAGCGCTGCGGCGCTGTGGGTCGAGGCTTCGAACAGCATCGCGGTCTTGCCGCGAATCACCTCCATGTAGACCTCCTCGGTGGTGCTGGCGTCGCGTACCCGCGACAGCTGCAGCACTTCACCCTCGGCAATCACCCGGGTGGCCTTGGAGAGGATCTGCATGACCGGCATCGAGCCCAGTTCGACCATCATTTCGAACGAGCGCGAATAAAGGAAGTCACCCACCAATACGCTCGGCGCATTGCCCCACAGGGCATTGGCGGTGGAGCGGCCACGGCGCATGCCGGACATGTCGACCACGTCGTCGTGCAGCAGGGTGGCGGTGTGCAGGAATTCAATGGTGGCGGCCAGCAGGCGCAGGTCGTCGCCTTCACGGCCCAGGGCCTTGCCACACAGCAGTACCAGCAGGGGACGCAGGCGCTTGCCACCGGCCGACGTGATATAGTCGCCGATCTTCGATACCAGCGGCACGCGCGAGGTCAGCTGCTTCTTGATGATCTCGTCGACGGCGCTGAAATCATCAGCCACCGCGCGGTAGAAGGTTTGGGGTTGCATCGGCTGCTCCAGTGAGGTTGCGCGGCATGCTAGGTCGCGGGTCCCGGTGTGTCAAGGCGCGGTGCCAGCTGGCCGGGGGCGGTACTTGCAAGCAAAACCGCGGTTGCGTACAATCGCGCACCCTAACTTCCTGGGCAGCACCTGCCTTACGCAATTGCGCCGGGCCGTTCCAGCCCTGTGCAGCCATGCCAGCCAATACTCATCATATAAAGCGCTGGGTGAGCAGGATTATCGGAGAAATACCATGTCTTACGCAGTAATCGTTACCGGCGGCAAGCAGTACAAAGTCGCTGAAGGTGAATTCCTCAAGATCGAAAAACTGGAAGTCGCCACTGGCGAATCCGTGACCTTCGATCGCGTTCTGCTGGTCGCCAACGGTGAAGAAGTCACCATCGGTGCTCCAGTTGTTGCTGGCGCTAAAGTAGTGGCCGAAGTCGTTTCGCAAGGCCGCCACGACAAGGTTCGCATCATCAAGTTCCGTCGTCGTAAGCACCACATGAAGCGTATGGGCCACCGCCAGTGGTTCACCGAGATCAAAATCACCGGCATCCAGGCTTAATCCCCTAGATCCCCTGAATTTATTTGGAGAATTGAACCATGGCTCACAAGAAGGCTGGTGGTAGTACTCGTAACGGTCGCGACTCAGAATCTAAACGCCTTGGCGTGAAGATGTATGGCGGCCAGGTTATCAAGCCAGGCAACATCATCGTCCGTCAGCGCGGCACCGAATTCCACGCTGGCTACGGCGTTGGCATGGGCAAGGACCACACCTTGTTCGCCAAGATCGAAGGCGTGATCAAGTTCGAGAAGAAAGGCGAGTTCATGCGCCGTTACGTGAGCATCGTCGCCGCTTAATCGCGACGTCGCTCCAGAAGCCCCGTCATGCGACGGGGCTTTTTCGTTTGTGGTGAGCCTCTTGCAAAGCTGTTTGTCTGGGTTGCCGGCGTTGGTTTCTACGGTCGTACGGGGCCGCCGCGCTCATTTTTGCAAGAGCCTCATGTTTTGAGTCATTCAGCTCGTCTGCCGACGAGAGGCGGTTTTAATGAAGTTTGTTGACGAAGTATCGATTCGGGTCAAAGCCGGTGACGGCGGCAACGGTTGCATGAGCTTCCGTCGCGAGAAATTCATCGAGAACGGTGGCCCCAACGGCGGTGACGGCGGTGATGGTGGCTCGGTGTACATGGTTGCCGACGAAAACCTGAACACCCTGGTCGACTACCGCTACACCCGTCACCACGAAGCCCAGCGCGGCTCCAACGGCGGCAGCACCGACTGCACTGGCAAGAAGGGTGAAGACCTGTTCCTGCGCGTGCCGGTCGGCACCACCGTGATTGACGCCTCGACCCAGGAAGTGATCGGTGACCTGGTTACCCCTGGCCAGAAGCTGATGGTTGCACAAGGCGGCTGGCACGGCCTGGGCAACACCCGCTTCAAGTCCAGCACCAACCGTGCGCCGCGCCAGACCACCCCAGGCAAACCGGGTGACCAGCGTGACCTGAAGATGGAAATGAAGGTGTTGGCCGACGTCGGCCTGCTGGGCCTGCCGAACGCCGGCAAGAGTACCTTCATTCGCTCGGTCTCGGCCGCCAAGCCGAAAGTGGCCGACTACCCGTTCACCACCCTGGTGCCAAACCTGGGCGTGGTCAGCGTCGACCGCTGGAAGAGCTTCGTCATCGCCGACATCCCCGGCCTGATCGAAGGCGCTTCCGAGGGTGCCGGCCTGGGTATCCGCTTCCTCAAGCACCTGGCGCGTACTCGCGTACTGCTGCACCTGGTGGATATCGCACCGCTGGATGAAAGCAGCCCGGCCGATGCCGCCGAAGTCATCGTCAACGAGCTGACCCGCTTCAGCCCGTCGCTGGCCGAGCGTGAGCGTTGGCTGGTACTGAACAAGTCGGACATGGTCATGGACGACGAGCGTGATGAACGTGTTCAGGAAGTGATTGATCGCCTCGAGTGGGAAGGCCCGGTCTACGTGATCTCGGCTATCTCCAAGCAGGGTACCGACAAGCTCAGCCATGACCTGATGCGCTACCTCGAAGACCGCGCCGATCGCCTGGCCAACGACCCGGCCTACGCCGAAGAGCTGGCCGACCTCGACCAGCGCATCGAAGACGAAGCCCGTGCCCAGCTGCAGGCCCTGGACGACGCCCGTACCCTGCGTCGCACCGGCGTCAAGAGCGTGCACGACATCGGCGACGATGACGGTTGGGACGATGATTTCGAGGACGACGAAGACGGCCCGGAAATCATTTACGTGCGCGACTGATCGGTTGCAGTACACTAAACGCCGCTCTCTGGAGCGGCGTTTTTGTATCCACGGTATCTACAGATTCGACATAGGTTGGAAGAAGATGCGAAGCAAGGTGACGGGCGCCAAGCGCTGGGTCGTGAAGATTGGCAGTGCTCTGCTGACCGCCGATGGCAAGGGCCTCGACCGCGGCGCCATGGCCGTTTGGGTCGAGCAGATGGTCGCGCTGCGTGAGGCAGGCGTGGAGTTGGTACTGGTCTCCTCCGGGGCCGTGGCTGCCGGCATGAGCCAGCTGGGCTGGACTACGCGACCGAGCGCGATGAACGAGCTGCAGGCGGCGGCCTCGCTCGGCCAGATGCGCCTGGTGCAGGCCTGGGAGTCGAGCTTTGGCGAACACGGCAAGCACACCGCGCAGATCCTCTTGACCCATGACGACCTGTCCGACCGCAAGCGTTACCTGAACGCCCGCAGCACCTTGCGCACTTTGGTCGACCTGGGTGTGGTGCCGGTAATCAACGAAAACGACACCGTGGTCACCGACGAAATCCGCTTCGGTGACAACGACACCCTGGCGGCGCTGGTAGCCAACTTGGTCGAGGCCGACCTGCTGGTGATCCTCACCGACCGCGATGGTATGTTCGATGCCGACCCGCGTAACAACCCGGAAGCCCAACTGATTTACGAAGCCCGTGCCGACGACCCGTCGTTGGATGCCGTGGCCGGTGGTACCGGTGGTGCCCTGGGTCGTGGCGGCATGCAGACCAAGCTGCGCGCAGCGCGCCTGGCTGCCCGTTCCGGTGCCCACACCATCATCATCGGTGGCCGCATCGAGCGCGTGCTGGATCGCCTCAAGGCGGGCGAGCGCCTGGGTACCTTGCTGTCGCCCGAGCGCGGCATGCTCGCTGCGCGCAAACAATGGCTGGCAGGCCACCTGCAGACCCGTGGCACCCTGGTGCTGGATGCCGGTGCCGTTCAGGCACTGCGCCAGGCCAACAAGAGCCTGTTGCCGGTCGGCGTGAAGACCGTGCAGGGCAGCTTCCGCCGTGGCGAGATGGTGGTGTGCGTTGGCCCGGACGGTATCGAGGTGGCCCGCGGCCTTGCCAACTACAGCGCCCTGGAGGCGCAGAAGATCATTGGCCAGCCCTCGGACGCGATCGAGTCGATTCTTGGCTACAGCGCCGAGCCTGAGCTGGTACACCGCGACAATCTGGTGCTGGTATGAGCCTGTTCAAGCGGGTGATTGCCGTGGCAGCGCTGGCACTGCCAATGCTGGCTGGGGCCGAGGAAGTCGGCCAGGTGTCCACGGTCTTCAAGTTCCTTGGGCCGAACGACCGCATTGTGGTCGAAGCGTTTGACGATCCCAAGGTCGAGGGCGTGACCTGCTACCTGTCACGGGCCAAGACTGGCGGCATGAAGGGTGGCTTGGGGCTGGCGGAAGACCGTGCGGAGGCGTCGATTGCCTGCCGTCAGGTTGGGCCGATCAACTTCAAGGGTGAGTTGAAGGATGGCGAGGAAGTGTTCAAGGAACGCACCTCGCTGGTGTTCAAGACCATGCAGGTGGTGCGCTTTTTGGACAAGAAGCGCAATACGCTGGTGTACCTGGTGTACAGCGACCGCATGATCGAAGGTAGCCCGCAGAATGCGGTGACCGCGATACCGATCTTGCCTTGGGCTCATTGATAGCCTGGTAGATTGCCGGGAGGCCTTCGGCCTCCTTTCGCGACACAAGGCCGCTCCTACAGGGGAGCACATATCCCTGTAGGAGCGGCCCCATCACACCGATATCAGGCCAATTCCTCGGCCTGATCCTCACGCACAACCGCCTTCACTTCATCCAGCCGGCTGATGAACTTCCAGTCCGCCTCGTCGATGTAGATGCCGTTTGGCCCGCTGCCACCTTCCAGGTCGATCGCCACGCGTGCCGATACCTGCGGCTTCACGCTCGCCAGAATCGGCACGAAGCCCAGCTGCAGGCTGGTTTCCAGCAGTGCCGCCTGGTTGCGTTCGTCGATGTCCGCCGCTTCGTCCAGGTAGTACGGCAGGCGAATGCGACCGGCCAAGTCGCGGTCCATCAGGTGCAGCAACAGGTACATGTTGGTCAGCGCCTTGATGGTCATGGTGGTGCCGTTGGACGCTGCGCCGTCGATGTCGGCGTGGATGATCGGCTGGCCGTTGACCTTGGTGATCTCGAACGCCAGCTCGAACAGGTCCTTGAGGCCCAACTGGTTGTGGTTGGCTGCCACCAGGCGTGCCAGGTATTCCTTGGCCTCTTCGTTCTTGTTGTCCTGATCGGCACTTTGGGTCAGGTCGAACACCGACAGGGTTTCGCCTTCTTCGTACTGGCCGGCACTGTGGATGATCTGGTCGATGTGCTTGAGCGCTTCCTTGTTCGGCGCCAGTACCACACGGAAGCTTTCCAGGTTGGACACCTGGCGCTTGTTGATCTCGCGGTTGAACAAGGCCAGCTGGTGCTCGAGGCTGTCGTAGTCGCTGCGGATGTTGCGCAGGGTACGGGCGATGTCGGTGACTGCAGCGCGGCGGGCCTTGGCCAGGGTCAGGGCCTCGTCGGTTCGGTGCGCATAAGCGTTCACCAGCAACTGCAGGCGGCGTTCCATGTCGTCTTCGCTGTCGAACTTGGCCACGCCTTTCAGACGCACCTGGGCGTACAGCGCCTCGATCTGGTTATCCACACGTTGCAGGCCTTGCCAGCTGTCCTGGTAGTCGTTGAGCAGCGGCAGCAGGTTGTCCATCGAGTCGTCGATGGCTTCCATGAACGGCGTGCCGTAGGGCAGGTCGGCCGGTAGCAGTTGGCGACGACGCAGGGCGTCTTCCAGGGTGCGCTGCTTGGACTCCAGGTCACCAAGCTGCCTACCGACCAGCTGCAGCTTGGCCGACAGCTGCTGGACACGCTCGGTGAAGGCATCGCTGGAGCGCTTGAGTTCGTCCTGGGCGGCTTCCAGTTGCGACAGCTGTTCCAGCTTCTCGGGCTCTTCGGCGGCCAGGGTTTGGCTGCGGCGGAAGTCCTCCAGCGCTTTCTGCGCATCCAGCACTTCCTGGTACAGGGTTTCGGTCTGCGCTTTGGAGGCGGAGCGGTCGGCGGCCACGGCTTGCTGGGTCTTGAGCTGCTTCAGCTCTTTTTCCAGGCGCTCTTTCTGGTCGCGCAGGGCGGCGCGGTCCGCCAGGGCTTGCAGTGCCGGCGGGTCGATGTGGGTCAAGTCGATGGCCAGGCCCGGGGCTTCGAAACGTTCGCCCTTGAAGCCATCCAGCACCGCTTCCAGCGTTTTCACCCACAGGTCGCTGTCGTCCAGCTCGATGCCACGGTCGCCCAGCGGCAGGCTGAACAGTGCGCCGTTGAACAGGCGCATCAGGCGGTCGACGTCCTGCTGCGAGAACTCTTCGCGCAGGCGGGCGTAGCTGTTGTTGTCGGCGTGGTCCAGCTGCTGCTTGACCTGCTTCAGGCGTTTTTCCAGGTCGCGCACGCGCTCGTCCAGGTCTTCGGCACTGAACTGCCGCGACTGGGCCAGGGCGCCGGCCAGTTCGTCGTGGGCGTCCTTGGCCGCCAGCAACTGCTGCTCCAGCACCTTGACGTCATCGACCAGGGCGAAGCGGTGCTTGAGCACCGACAGCTCGCCCAGCCAGCGCTGGATACCGGTGATTTCACGTTCCAGGCGCATCAGTTCCTGGGTACCGCCGCGCTGATCGTTCTGCAGGCGGTCCTGCTCGCCACGGTAGTGCTCGGACTGGATGACCAGCTCTTCCTTGCGCGCCATGGCGTATTCCTGCCAGGTGCCCAGCAGGGTGTCGAGCACAGGCGAAATGCGGTGCAGCTTGCCGCGCAGGATGTCGCGCTGGGCAACACCACCAGCCAGGGCCTCGACCAGTGGGCCGGCAGCAACCAGGGCGTTGTAGTCCTGCTCCATGCGGCGTACGTCGCGGAAGGCCTCTTCGCACGCCGCGATGTAGTCGACGCTGCCTGAACGCAGGCTGTGCTCGAACGCGTCGAGGAACAGCTGCTTGAGCTTGGCCGCGGTGATTTCGCGCATGTGCAGCAGGTTGATGAACAGCGCGCGGAAGGTTTTCAGGCTTTGCTCGCTGGTGGAGCGCAGCGGGATCATGGTCAGGTCCAGCGGCACCGAGGTGTGGCCGCCAACCAGCAACCGGCGCAGTTCGTCCGGCTTCACTTCATAAGCCTTAATGCCAAGGCGCTCGAGGTTGGTGAACAGCTCTTTCTGGCGTAGGCAGGTGTCGTTTTTCTGGTAGTGGGCCAGGTCCAGTTCGCCTTTGTAGGCGAAGAACTGGTGGCCGAAACCGCCACCCGGGCCGCGCCCGACCACGCCGATCACGTGCGGGCCGTGGGGCAGGCTCAGTTCGCAGAGAATGTACGAGGTGTCGCTGGCAAAGTAGAAGCGGCGCGACTGCTCGAGGCTGTACTTGCCGAAGCTCATGTCCGACATGCGCGCCAGGATAGGGAACTGCAGGGCGTTGATCGACGCCGATTTACCCAGGTTGTTGGCGCCGTACACCGACAGCGGGTGCTCCAGCGGGAACAGGCCAAGGCTGTAGCCGGCGGTGTTGAGCAATGCGAAGCGGCGGATGCCGTAGCGTTCCTGGCTCATGCGTCAATCTCCTGTTGCTCTTCGCGGATGGCCCGGGCCAGCGCGTCCTCTTCGCTTTCCTCGCCCTCGAAGGGCGTGAGGTCGAGCGGGTCGTCGGTGCGGTTGAGTTCTTCGGGGCTTTCTTCTTCGACCAGTACCGGGGTCGGCAGCGGCAGGTCGCTGTGCAGGGTGGCGGCCAGGTCGCGGTCTTGCTGCACCGAAAGGCACACATCGAGGAAGCGATGCATGGGCGGCAGGAAGCGGTAGATACCGCCTTCCTCGTGGGCGAAGCCGAGCTGGGTCATGCGCCGCAGGATTTTTTCTTCCAGTTCGTCCACGGTCTGCACTTCGGCCTGCAGGAACAGGTCGCGGTACTTGTCCAGCAGCGAGGGCAGTTCGTCGCGGCCAATGCTGCCGCCGTCGAGCACGGCCATCGGATCGCGGCCCTGGTCTGCCAGGTGTTCGACCAGGATGAAGGTGAACAGCGACAGGCGCTGCGCGGTCTTGTTGACCTGTGCGGCGGTCATGTCCGGGACGAAGTAGTAGAAGCCACGGGTGTCGCACACCAGTTCGAAGCCCAGGGCCTTGAACAGGGTGCGGTACTGGTCCTGGAAGTTCGACAGCTGCGCGTACAGCTCGGGGTCGCGGCGGCTGACGTGGAAGCCTTTGAACAGCTCGCGGAAGATCGGCGCGAGCTGGGACAGTTCGGAAAGATCAAGATGCATGGGCTGGGCTCGCGTTGGGTTCGGTAGGCGCGCTGGCGGCGTCTTCGCGGCTGGAGGTCAGGGCGAACGAGCGCAGGCTGACCAGGTGTTCCTGAGTGGTGTACTCGCGGCGGTCGAGGCGTTCGCGCTTGAAGCGCTTTTCCCGCGACAGGCGCGAGAACCAGTACAGCAGCTCGTCGGTCGCGCCTTCGGGCTCCTGCTCAAGCAGCCAGACCATCAAGTCGGGCAGCGGCAGGGCTTGTTCGCAGCGTTCGGCCATTTCCTTGACCGTGCGCGGGGCGCGGGGCAGGGCACCGGACTGGGTCTTGTGGGCCTTGGGGAAGCGCGCCGGCTTGGGCTCGAAGCGGGCCAGGGCGTAAACGTAGGCCTCGACCTGGCTGGCACTGCCAAGGAAGGTGCTTTGCGGGCGGGTGAACATCGGCATGGCCGCTTGCGGCACGGCATCGATGCCCTTGCGCCGGATCACCGACAGGGCCAGTGCGGCGCCACGGGTCACGGCATTGTGCCGGCGTGCTTCTTCGCGCAGCGGCAATAGCAACTCGCGGGCGTGGCGCAGGGTCAGCTGGGCGCTGGTCTGCATTTCCAGGATGCGTGCGTGGGTACGCAGCAGCATGTCGTCATCGACCAGGTGGCCCAGGCGCGCCTGTTCGCCCAGCAGCTTCAACAGCACGGTCTCGACCTTGCGCACGCCCTGCTCGAAGGCGCCGTCGGCGTTGACCAGCTGGATCATCGGCTCGACGTATTCGTCCCAGGTGGCGAGTACTTCGGCATACCGCTGGCGCAGCGGAATCTGGCGGTTGCTGGTCTTGGCCCGTTCGGCCACGGCCACCAGCGCCTGCTCGTCGTTGTCGAGTTTTTTCAGCACATCGCGCACGCGCATGTCGAGCAGGCGCAGCTGGCGCGCCAGGTCGTCGCTGTCGCGATTGTCGAAGGCATCCTGGATGTGCCCGGCCAGGCGTTCCAGGTGGCGCAAGTACGCTTCGATTTCCAGGCACAGGCCCAGCCGGTGTTCGCGGCGCAGGTAGGCGAGGAAGTCGTGGATCTGCGCGTTGAGCTCGAAACGGTTCGGGCTCTTGGCAACCGGGACCAGGATATCCAGGCGGATCCACACGTCGAGTAGCTGGGTGATGTCCTGCGGGGTGCTTTCGAGCTGCTGGCGGGCCACATGCTGGCGCAACTCGACCAGGCTCAGGGTGCCCTGGTCGAAACGCTCGCACAGCGGCTCGATCAGGGCCCAGTGTTCGGCTAGGGCGCGCAGGACGCGCTTGGGTTCGATCATTGGCTTCGACTCGTTGCCAAGAAAAAGGGGGCGATTGTACTGCATCCGGGGGGGAGGTTTTCACCCCTTGGTCTGTAATGAGGGATAACCTTATGGCTAGTAGGTGTATGGCGTTGTTTTTGGGGCGGTTTTGAGAGCGAGCGCCGCACCGGCGGCGCTCGGTCTGATAGGCGCTGCAAAAACCAAGGCGTACACGTTAGAATGCCCAATTGTCTTCACCCCTCGGATACCCATCCCTTGCTCACCGAACCCCGTCGCCGCGCCTACCTTTCCGCCATGCAAGTGGTGCACTGGTTGCCGCGCGCCGAACTGCCGTTCGCCGCAGCGTCGCGGCCGGAGCTGTTGTTGCCGGTGGCGACGGTCGAGGATGTCGATTTCGAAATCAGGCCGGCATCGGCTGCAAATGACGCTCCCGCCACACCCCAGGCCCGTTCCGGCGAACGGCCGAAAATCGAGATCCCGCGCCCGAACAGCGCGCCCAAACCCGCCGCCAAGCCGGTCGAGGCCGAAGAGCAGCCGGCGGCACCCCGCCCGGCGCCCGTGCCACCTCCACGCTTCTCGTTGCAGTTGCTGCGCACCGGCAGTTGCCTATTGCTGGTGGAGTTGGCCACAGGCCAGCCGTTCCAGAGCCGCGACCCGTCCTACCTGCTGCTCAAGGACATGCTGCGTGCCGCCGGCCTGCCCGACGCCCCGCAGATCATCGGCGAGCCTGTGCGCTGGCCGCTGCTGGTGCGCGGCAACATGGACCAGGGCCCGGAGGCCGCGCGCGATTTCGTCCAGGGTTTTGTCCAGGCCCGCCTGGAAGACGCCCCGAGCACCTGTCTGTGGCTGATTGGCTTGCCGGCACTGCGCTTTGCCGCCAATGCCGATGCCGAGGCCTATTACCAACCCCTTAAGCTGGACGGCCTGGGCGACGCCTGGGCGCTGCCGGGCCTTGAACTGTTGATGGACGAGCCGCAACGCAAGGCGGACGTCTGGAAAGCCATGCGCCAGCTGATGGCGCGCTGGAAGAGCGTTGAATGAGTGACTCGATCAGTTTCCGCCCGATGACCGAGGCGGATCTGGATGCCGTGCTTAAGATCGAATATGCCGCGTTCAGTCATCCCTGGACCCGCGGAATCTTTCAGGATGCGCTCAAGTCGTACGAGGTCTGGCTGATGTTCGACGGCCAGCAGCAAGTGGGCCATGGCGTAATCAACGTGATCATCGACGAAGCCCACCTGCTCAATATCACCGTAAAGCCGGAAAACCAGGGTTGCGGCATGGGCCTGCGCCTGCTCGAGCACCTGATGGCCCGGGCCTACCAGCTCAATGGTCGCGAATGTTTCCTGGAAGTACGCGCCAGCAACCAGTCGGCTTATCGTCTATACGAACGTTACGGTTTCAACGAAATCGGCCGGCGCCGTGACTATTATCCGATTGCTGGTGGCCGTGAAGATGCCCTGGTGATGGCCTGCACGCTGCTTGAGGATTGACCTGGCTTAATCGATAGCAGCCACGGCGTGGTTTTCTTTGTTCTCCAAGCACGGATGGCTCAAGGATGAAAAAACTGCTTCTTGTAGCAGGCCTGTTGATTGCCGGGGCTGCTCACGCCGATGAGCGCGACGTGTGGATGTTCGCCCAGTGGGCTGGTGACCATCAAACTCGGCCCTTTCGTGAAATGCTGGTCGATGCCCGTCTATATGGGGTAGTGCCTATCCATCAGTTGCTGCGGTCGGCCTCGGACTGGAAGCTGTGCCGAGCGTCGCCTTTCGCCGTGCCACCCGCCGGCAATTGGCCGGCTGTGCGCACCACCCTTGCGTTGATCAAGACACTCGATGACCAAGGCATCCTGCGCCAGTTCGAGGTGGTTTCGGCTTACCGTGAGCCGCGACTGAACGCCTGCGCCGGCGGGGCAGCGAACAGTGCGCATATGCGCACTTTCGCCGTCGATATCTTGCTGCCAGCCTGGGCCGACCCCAACCCGCTGTGCCGTTTCTGGCAGCAGCACGGGCAGGCCTGGAACATGGGCCTGGGGCGCTATCCTTCAGGCCGCATTCACGTGGATACCGCCGGTTATCGCACCTGGGGTGGCGATGGCAGTGCGGGGTCGTCGTTCTGCAACAAGCCCAAATGAGCCAGAGAGCGCCGGCATTCGTCCATTACCCACTCGGCGAAGCGCTGGCGTTTGCTGTTGTCGTCCAGGGGCAGTGGGCTAAGCAGGTGATAGGCCGAGCCGTCGCGCACAAAACCGTAGGGGGCCTGCAACTGCCCGCTGTCGAGTTCGTCGCCCACCATCAGGGCTGAGGCCATGGCCAGGCCCAGGCCGGCGCTGGCGGCCTGGATAGACAGGTAGAAGTGCTCGTAGTCGCTGCGTTCGTTGTGCAGTGCCTGCTGGCCGCTCAGGCGCAGCCAGGTGGGCCATGCAGCGGGGCGGGTGGTGCTGTGCAGCAAGCGCTGGCCGTCCAGTTGAATGGGGGCGCCGGGGTGGCGCACCGGGCCGATCCATTCGTCACAGATTTTCTGGTTGTACAGCTGGTTGCCCCAGTGGAAGTCGTCGCGGCGGATTGCCAGGTCGACACCGCTGCGGGCGAAGTCCAGCGGCCCGCCTGCGGCCACCAGGTGCAACTGCAGGTCGGGGTGTGCAGCATGGAAGCGGGGCAGGCGTGGGATCAGCCAACGCATGGCGATGGTCGGCTCGCAGGACAGCACCAGCACATTGTCGCGGGCCTGTTGTTGCAAGCGCTGCACGGCGCCTTCGAGTTGTTCGAATATTGCCTGGGTAGTGCCTTGCAAGGCTCGGCCGGCGGGGGTGAGGAAAATGGCCCGGTTACGGCGCTCGAACAGCTCGACGCCAAGGCTTTCTTCAAGCAGGCGTACCTGGCGGCTGACCGCGCCGTGAGTGACGTGCAAGTGTTCGGCGGCGCGCACGAAGTTCTCGGTTTGGGCGGCGATGTCGAAGTAACGCAAGGCATTTAATGGCGGCAGTTTCATGGTCTTCCTGCTGGCCTGTGCAAGCGTTTGCACAGGTTAACGTTTTGCTTGTCTGTGAGGAAAACTATCAGATTTACAGCACTTTAAATCGATTTTTACTCTTCTATAAGCACTCGATAATAACGCGGTCTGCGCATTTTCATCGCCTATCGAGAGCCCCTCAGCATGACCGAACTAATTGCCGTCGCCTTGTTTACCCTGCTCGCCGTCATCAGTCCTGGCGCCGACTTCGCCATGGTCACTCGCAGCAGTTATGCACAGGGCCGCAAGGCCGGGCTGGCCGCCGCAATGGGTATCGCCCTGGGGGTACAAGTGCACGTGCTGTATACGGTCTTGGGCATTGCCGTGGTTATCAGCCAGAGCCCGGCGCTGTTCCTGGGCATGAAAGTACTGGGCGCGGGCTATCTGGTTTACCTGGGCTACAAATCGCTTACCAATACTCAACGCATCAGCCTTGAGGGGGGCGGTCAATCGGCCGCCAGCATGGTGCAAGCGCTGCGCACCGGCTTTCTGACCAACGCCCTCAACCCCAAGACCATGTTATTCGTCATCAGCGCCTTCACCCAGGTGGTGCAACCTGGTAGCCCATTGAAGCAGGCATTCGCCTACGGCGCATTCATGTCCTTTGCCCATTGGCTTTGGTTCAGCCTGGTCGCAGTGTTTTTCTCCAGCACAGCATTGCGCAAGGCAATGATCGACCGTCAGGTGCTGGTGGACCGCGTCATTGGGCTGGCGTTGATCGGGCTTGGCCTGGCAGTGGCGGTGGCCGGTATCCGTTGAGCGGGGATGATTGCATGTTGGGGTGATGGCAATTTAGAATAGAATCATTCCCATTTGCGAAGCTTCGCGATGATACCAACCCCATCTGCCGCCGCTGAGGCCTGTCTGTGAGCCCGGAAATCCTTCACGAAGCTGCCGAATGGCTGGTGCGTCTGGAGGGCCAGCCGAGTGGGCGCGACCGTGAGGCGTTCCGTGCCTGGTTAGCGCAGGACAGTGAGCATCTGGAAGCATTCCAGCGCATGCATGAAACTCTGGGCTCCATGCAAGTGCTCAAGCAGGCGCCTGCATGCAGCGCGCAACTGAGCTGCAATCAGCAGCGCCTTTCGAGCCGGGGGCTGAAGGCACTGGCCTTGATCGTGGCCGTGGTATTGGCGCTGTCATTGGCGCTGTAGCTGCAGCAGGGGCCAGCCTATCGCCAGGCGACAACTTTTTCGTAGGCAAAGAAAAAGGGCTTACCTTGCGGTAAGCCCTTCGTCTTGTTTGGTGGCTACACAGGGACTTGAACCCCGGACCCCAGCATTATGAATGCTATGCTCTAACCAACTGAGCTATGTAGCCGATGGCGCGCATTATTCTCTTGAACGGCCCCCCTGTCAACACTCATTTCAAAAAAAATTTGCACGCTTTCAAAAACTTAGCAGCCAGCCCCTGTTTCAGCGCACCACAAGCCAGTGTCCCAGCACGCCCTGCAGTTGCAGATGCTGGGCGTCAGCCAGGGATTGCAGGCTTTCGCCAGGCCGGTCGAGATTGAAATCGCCGCTCACGCGTCGATGCGCCACTTGTTCATCCATCATCCACAGACGCTGCCCTTGGTAACCGGCAAGGCGTTCGAGCACTTGCCCCAAAGGCATGTCGGTGGCTTTCAGGCGACCGCTGCGCCAGCTGTCGGCGGTCTTCAGGTCGGCCTTCTGCACCGGGTCGATGCGCATGCCATCGAAGGTCACCCGCTCACCCGCCGAGACCATGCGCTGCTCACCGCCCTGGGTGACCATGGCCTTGCCACTGAGTACCACGAGTTCGTCACGCCCGGCATGGCGGGCTACCTGCAGGCGGGTGCCGTACACCTGGATGCGGGCGTTGCCGACTTCTACCTCCATGGCTCGCCCGTCGAGCATCACTTCCATGAACACCTGGCCCTGCACCAGGTGCAGCAGGCGGGTGCGCCCGCGCAGGTCGACGTTCATCGCGCTGGCGCTGTCCAGGTTCAATGTCGTGCCATCTGCCAGGCGCGTGCTGCGGCGCTCGCCCACATCGGTGTGCAGCTCACTGGCCAGGCGTTGCATCAGCGGCCAGTACAAGTAGGCTGCGGCGCCCAAACCAAGCAGGAATACAACGGCCAACCATTTGCCCAGGTGGCTGCGCTGCACAGCGACTTGCCGTGGGCGAGGGCGAGCGGGGGGTGGTTGCAGTTGTTGCCAGAACGTTTCCAGCTCGGCATAGGCGTGTGCGTTCTCAGGGGCTTGGCACCAGGCCGCGAATGCCTGGCGCTGGGTGTCGTCGCAACCGGGCTGGCGCAGCAACGAAAACCACTCCAGCGCTTCCTGCTGTGGGTCGGGCTGCAGTTGCTTGGCGGGCATCGGGCTCATGGGTTCGGTCTGCTCACGATAGGGGCCGTTTCGCCCAACGATGACAGGGATAATGAGCCAAGGATGCTAATTATATTGAGAACCATTTTCAAGTACGTTGCGACAGAGGGATAAAAAAGGTAGCTATGTATCTATTTGTTTCACGATAATCGGATCCCAAACCTGAGGACGGAGATTTAGGCAAATGGCCACCAGTAGTGCCTCCACCGCATCCACCGCTGCAACGGCCAACCAGGCCACACCGCTGGTGATGCGCATCATCGGTTTCTGTGCCTTGGCGCACTTGATCAACGACCTGATCCAGTCGGTACTGCCGGCGATCTACCCCATGCTCAAGGCCAACTACGACCTGAGCTTCGCCCAGATTGGCATGATCACCCTGACATTCCAGATCACCGCCTCGCTGTTGCAGCCCTGGGTCGGCTTCTTCACCGACCGCCGACCGACGCCCAACCTGCTGCCCCTAGGCACCCTGTGCACACTGGTGGGCATCGTGATGCTGGCCTTCGTCGGCAGTTTCCCGATGATCTTGCTGGCGTCGGCGCTGGTGGGCATCGGCTCGTCGACCTTCCACCCGGAAACCTCGCGTATCGCGCGGTTGGCTTCGGGTGGGCGTTTCGGCCTGGCCCAGTCGACTTTCCAAGTGGGCGGCAACACCGGTTCAGCACTGGGCCCGCTGCTGGCGGCGGCCATCGTCATTCCGTTCGGCCAGACCCACGTGGCCTGGTTCGGCCTGGCCGGGCTGTTCTTCCTCGGTGTCACCCTGATGCTGCGCGGCTGGTACAAGGAGCACCTCAATCAGGCCAAGGCGCGCAAGGCGGTGCAAGCCACCCACGGCATTTCGCGCAATCGGGTGATCGCGGCGCTGATCGTGCTGGGCCTGTTGGTGTTCTCCAAGTACTTCTACATGGCCAGCTTCACGAGCTACTTCACCTTCTACCTGATCGAGAAGTTCGGTGTATCGGTGGCCAGCTCGCAGCTGCACCTGTTCCTGTTCCTCGGCGCGGTAGCAGCGGGCACCTTCTTTGGCGGGCCGATCGGTGACCGTATCGGGCGCAAGGCGGTGATCTGGTTCTCGATCCTGGGCGTGGCGCCGTTCACCTTGGCGCTGCCGTATGCCGACCTGTTCTGGACCACGGTACTGAGCGTGGTGATCGGTTTTATCCTGGCGTCGGCGTTCTCGGCCATCGTGGTGTATGCGCAGGAACTGGTACCGGGCAGTGTGGGCATGATTGCCGGGATCTTCTTCGGCTTGATGTTCGGCTTTGGCGGCATTGGCGCGGCGCTGTTGGGGTATGTGGCAGACCTGCGCGGTATCGAGTATGTGTACGGGCTGTGCTCGTTCCTGCCATTGTTCGGGCTACTGGCGGTGTTGTTGCCGAGCACCGGTAAGCGCTGATGCAAGCGGGGCTGCAAAGCAGCCCCGACGATTGACGATTGGGCACCCTTGGCCTAGAGTGCCGCCTCTTTTTTCAACCACCTGCGTAGTAGCCAAAGCAATGTGCCGTACCCAATCCCTGCCCAGCGCCCGCCAGCCTGCCTTCCAGGCCCTGCGTCGTGCATGGCCGAGCGACACGGTACTCAAGCGCCGCCGCAGCGTGCTGTTTGCCTTCACCTTTTCGCCACACCTCGCCTGAACTGATCTGCGCTTTTGCGTCGCTCGCCGCTCCGGCGTGCGCGCCTGTGTCTGCACGTCTTTTCGGTTTGCAAGGAGTGGTACATGAACATGCGTTTACTGGCGGGCCTGTTGTTCGCCGTTTCGGTTGTGGGTTTCAGCCTGGGGGCCAGCTTGCCGCTGGTGTCGTTGCGCCTGCATGAGGCGGGGGCAAGCACCCTGGAAATCGGCATCATCTCGGCCATCCCTGCCGCAGGCATGATGCTCTCGGCGTTTCTGGTCGACGCCTGTTGCCGTCATCTCACCCGGCGCACCATCTATCTGCTGTGTTTCAGCCTGTGCACGGTCAGCATTGCCTTGCTTGAATCGGCGTTCGGCTCGCTGTGGCTGCTGGCGCTGCTACGCCTGGGCCTGGGGCTTGGCATGGGGATCGCCATCATCCTCGGCGAGTCGTGGGTCAACGAACTGTGCCCAGAGCACAACCGCGGCAAGATCATGGCCCTGTACGCCACCAGCTTCACCGGTTTTCAGGTGCTTGGCCCAGCCATGCTGGCAGTGCTGGGCGCAAACAGCCCCTGGATAACGGGTGTCGTCACGGTCTGCTATGGGCTGGCGTTGCTGTGCATCGTGCTGACCGTGCCCAACGACCATGTCGAACACGAAGAGGGCGAAAAGAGCTTCGGCCTAGCCGGGTTCTTCCGTGTGGCGCCGGCGTTGTGCATGGCCGTGCTGTTCTTCTCGTTCTTCGATGCCGTGGTGCTGTCGCTGCTGCCGGTTTACGCCACCAGCCATGGTTTTGCCGTTGGCGTGGCGGCGTTGATGGTGACGGTGGTGTTTGCCGGCGACATGCTGTTCCAGCTGCCGTTGGGCTGGTTGGCCGACCGGGTCGAGCGCACCGGGCTGCACCTGGCGTGCGGGCTGGTGGCGATGGCGATCGGCATCGGCTTGCCTTGGCTGCTGAACCTGACCTGGCTGCTGTGGCCGCTGCTGGTGGTGCTGGGCGCGGTGGCAGGGGGCATCTATACCCTGGCGCTGGTGCTGATCGGGCAGCGCTTCAAGGGCCAGGACCTGGTGACAGCCAATGCCAGCGTGGGCTTGTTGTGGGGCGTGGGCAGCCTGGTGGGGCCGTTGGTCAGTGGGGCAGCCATGAACGTCGCGCCGCATGGCTTGCCCATGGCGCTGGCACTGATGGCCGGGCTGTTCGTGTGCTTTGCCAGGCAGTCGTATCGGCGTGCAGGGCGGATGCGGGCTGTGGCGGAATAATGCCCCTCACGCCGCGCCGATGCTTACCCAGTAGCGGGTCCTGTAGTCGACCCGCACCGGCAGGCTGCGGCTGAGCAACTGCAGGATTTGCTCGGTGTCGCCCAACTGATAGGTGCCTGAAACCTTCAGGGCCGCCACCTCTGGAGCGCAGCGCAACAGGCCCGGGCGGTAGCGGCCGAGTTCGCTGACAAATTCGGCAAGTGGCATTTGTTGCACGCTGAGTACCCCGTCAGTCCAGCCCCAAGGGTCGCTGTGCAGCGCCAACGCCTGGATGCTGCCGTTGGTCCCGACTTGCAAGGTTTCACCTGGCAGCACCTGCCTCGGTGGGGCCGAGGCAGGGAACAGCGTGACTTCACCTCGACGCACCGACAGCAGCAGGCCCTGGCTGTTTTCACGCAGCAACAGTTGGCCATCGACGGTGGTCAGCGGACCGATACGGGTGTCGATGTGGAACGGGCGGTTGTCATTCGGGTTGCTGTCCAGGCTGATTTCGCCCCGTATCAGCTCCAGCTGGCGTTGCTGCGCGCTGAAGTGCAGGTCGATGGCGCTGGCAGTGTTGAGCTGGATACGGCTACCGTCAGTACTTTGCCACTGGCGCCGTTCACCCGTGGCGGTGCTGCTGTCGGCCAGCAGTTGTGGCAGGCCCAGCGGTTCGCGTGCGGCCCAGCCCAGGCTGCCGCCTACGGCCAACAGCCCCAGCAACTTCAGGTGGTCCCGGCGGCTGACGCGTTGGCGCTGGCTACCCTCCAGGGTGCGTCGGCTCAGGTCCTTGGGCAGCCCGGCCAGCTCGTCGCTTAGATGACTGACCCGCTGCCAGGCCAAGGGGTTGTGCGGGTGGCTGCCCAGCCACTGCTGAAACTGCTGCTCGGTACGCGCGCTGGGGCTGTCGAAGCGCAGTTTCACCAACCAGTCGATGGCCTGATCGACCTGCACCTGTGCCGGCGTATCATCAGGCATCGGCATAGCGCAACCGATAGCAGACACCCAGGGCCTTGGCCAGATCGCGCTCGACGGTGGCCCTGGACACCTCCAGGCGTTGGGCGACCTGCACGATGCTCAAACCGTCGAGCTGTGCCAGCAGGAACGCCTGGCGCACGCGCGGCTTCAACTGGTGCAAGGCGCGGTCGAGGCGTTCCAGGCTATCGAGGATGACCAGCCTGTCCTCTTCGCTGGGCACTTCTGCTTCGGGCAGGTTAGCCAGGCTTTCCTGGTAAGCCCGTTCCAGCGCGCGGCGGCGGAACTGGTCGATCATCAAGCCACGGGCGATGCTGCTGAGGTAGGCGCGCGGCTCCTTCAGCGGCGACACCTGGCGGGCGCGCAACACGCGCACGAAGGTATCCTGCGCCAGGTCTGCGGCGTGTTCGCTACAGCCGACCCGGCTGCGCAACCAGCTGCGCAGCCAGGCATGGTGGGACTGGTAGAGCAGAGCGACCTCGGTCGGTTTGAGCGTGTCGTTGAACTGCATCGTAGCGAAGGCCCGGTCCCGTGATGTGTGCGATTGTGAATAGTTCTCAATTCTATGCGGGGAGGATGGCGCGGAGCAATGGTATGCCAGGAATTAGCCGCGCAAGAACCGGCGTTTGCCCGATGAGCGGCTGCGCTAAGCTGGACCTGCAATCGACTTGACGGAGTTGCCATGATTCTGGCCGACCTTTCCCCCGAGGCCTACCGCGAGGCCAACGCACACCTGGCGTCACTTGACCCGGACTGGTCGCGGCACATTGCGGCGACCGGGCCTTGTCTGCACCAGGCCACCTCGGGACGTGAGCCTTACGAAGCGTTGGTGCGGGCGATTGCCTATCAGCAGCTGCACGCGCGTGCGGCGGAAGCGATCCTGGGGCGGTTGCTGGCTCTGTTTCCGGCGAATGCCTTCCCGCAGCCAGAGCAGTTGCTGGCGGTTACCCCGCAAACCTTGCGGGCCTGCGGCTTCTCGGCGAGCAAGTTGGCGACGATCCAGGGTATCGCTCAAGCCAGTCTGGAGGGCTTGGTGCCGACGCGGGAACAGGCGTTGGCCATGGCCGACGAGGCCTTGATCGAACGCCTGGTGGCGCTGCGTGGGGTAGGGCGATGGACGGTCGAGATGCTGCTGATCTATAGCCTTGAGCGATCGGACATTTTGCCAGTGGACGATTTTGGTGTGCGTGAAGGGTACCGGCGGCTCAAGGGGCTGGAGAAGGCGCCGACACCGGCGCAGATGCGCTCGCTGGGGGGCGCTTGGCGGCCGTTTCGTACGGTGGCGGCCTGGTATCTGTGGCGTGCCTGAGGCTATTGCATTGCCCGTTGCGGCCCTTTCGCGGGCCAGTACAGGCGACAACTTATCTGGATGCTGAACCATGACCCTCTACACCACCCCCGACCAACGCTGGCAAGCTGTCGAGTCCCGCGACGCCACCGCCACAGGCCACTTCGTGTACGCCGTACGCACCACTGGTGTGTACTGCCACCCTGGCTGTAAATCACGCCTGGCCAAACGCACGAACGTCGATTTCTACGACACCCCCGCTGCTGCCGAAGCCGCGGGCTATCGCGCCTGCAAACGCTGTATCGGCAAGGCCAGCACCGCCCGCCATCGCCAGCTGGTCACCCGCGCCTGCCGGCTGATCGAAACCAGCGACCCCGCGCCCAGCCTCGACCAGCTCAGTGCGCAACTGGCCGTCAGCCCCTTCCACCTGCACCGGCTGTTCAAGGCCGAAACCGGCGTTACCCCCAAAGCCTACGCCACGGCCTTCCGCGCCCGTCGCTTGCGCGCGCACCTGGAAGACGGCCAGCGCTCGGTCACCGATGCCATCTACGACGCCGGCTACAGCTCCAACAGCCGCTTCTACGAAAGCGCCGACCAGCGCCTGGGCATGCGCCCACGGCAGTACCGCGCCGGCGGTGCCGGGGCTACCCTCCATTTTGCCTTGGGGCAGTGCTCGCTGGGCGCGATTCTGGTGGCCCAGAGCGACAAGGGCATATGCGCGATCCTGCTGGGTGACGACCCCGAAGCCTTGTTGAACGCCTTGCAGGACCAGTTCCCCAAGGCTCACCTGATAGGCGGTGACAGCGCCTACGAACGGCTGGTCGCCGAAGTGATCGGTTTCGTCGAGGCCCCGGCGCTGGGCCTGGCCCTGCCGCTGGATGTGCAAGGCACCGCGTTTCAGGAGCGAGTGTGGCAGGCCCTGCGCGAGGTGCCGGCCGGCAGCCGGGTCAGCTACACCGACATTGCCGAGCGCATTGGCGCGCCCAAGGCCGTGCGTGCGGTGGCCATGGCCTGCGCGGCCAACCCCATTGCCGTGGCCATCCCCTGCCACCGCGTGGTGCGCCGGGATGGCGACATCAGCGGCTACCGCTGGGGCGTGGAGCGCAAAGAGCAATTGCTGAAGCGAGAGACGGCACTCTCCTGATTGCCAGAAGCCGCGTAGAATCCCCCGCCAAATCGAATTGTAAAGAGGAATATTCGATGAGGCGTGTCAGCCTTGCCCGTAGTTGCCCAGGCCTGATGGCCCTGCTGGCCTTTATGCTGGTGCTCGCCAGCCCGGCGTGGTCGGCCCCGGCCACGCCATTGTCCAATTTGGCGGCTGCCGAAGCGCCAGCACTGGACGAAAACGCCAGCCTTGAACAGCTGAACGACCGCCTGGACCAGATCCGTCAGGGCGTCACCAGCGAGGCCAACGACGACCTGCTGTCGCAACTGCGTCTTGCAGCCATGCAGGTTCAGCGTCAGGCCGATGCATTGAGTGCACAGCGCACTGCCGATGTGGGAAAACTCGACGACAAGCTGAAGGTCATCGGCCCGGCCCAGCCGGACGAGGCACTCACTCTGACCCAGCAGCGCAAAGAGCTGGAGGCTGAGAAAAAGGCGCTGGTAGCCCAGCAGGACCAGGCCATCAAGCTGACCCAGTCGGCCCGCGACCTGTCCACGCAAATCGTCAACCTGCGCCGCAGCCAGTTCAACTCGCAGATCACCAGCCGTGCCGCTTCGCCACTGAGCCCGGCGTTCTGGCAGAGCATCATCCGCCCCACCCAGGACGACGTGGCGCGCCTGCGCGACCTGCGCGGCGAGGCAGCCGATGCCATCAACAGCGCCTTCAGCGCCGATCACCGCTGGCTGTTCATTACCAGCCTGGTGGCGGCGATTCTGGTATGGACCTTGGTGCGCCGCGTGCTCGAGCGCTTGCTGGCCAGTGCCATGGTCGGCTGGCTGCCCGAAGGGCGCCTGCGCCGCAGCGCTTTGGCCCTTGGTGTCAGCCTGGCAACCTTGGGTACCATCGCCGGTTCTGTTTCGTTGCTGCGCTGGGGGCTGGAAAGCAGTGCAGAGTTGGGTTCGGATATCGCCAGCCTGACCAACCACATTCTCGCCCTGGTCGTGTTCAGTGCCTTCATCACCGGCCTGGGCCGCGCTATGCTGATGCTGCAGCGGCCGTCCTGGCGGCTGCCGCCGATCCATGACGAAGTTGCCAGCGCGCTGGGCTGGTTCCCGAAGGTACTGGCATTGGCCCTGATGGTCATGATGACCATGGAGCGCATGAACAGTGTGATCGGCGCCAGCCTGGCGCTGACGGTGGCCGTCAACGGGCTGACCGCACTGGTAGTGGCGTTCATCTTTGCCGGCGCGTTGCTGCGTTATCGCCACACCCTGCGCAAGCATGAACTGGAGCGCCCGACGGGCCTGGCTGGGCTGATCCCGTTCGTGATGGTCATCTGGCTGGCGTTGATCCTGCTGGCACTGCTCACCGGCTACCTGACGCTTGCCTATTTCCTCACTGCCAAGTTGCTGTGGGTCAGCCTGGTGGTCACTTGTGCCTACTTGCTGACCACCTTCTTCGGCGACCTGTGCGAAACCCTGCTGTCGCCACGCCAGCCCGGTGGCCTGGCGCTGGCCTCGACCCTGGGCCTGGCACCTCGTCACCAGGCGCAAGCCAGCACCATCCTGGCTGGCATCGGCCGCACCATCGTGCTGTTCCTGGCGCTGTTGCTGGTGTTGATGCCATCGGGCACCAGCCCCAGCGAACTGCTGCTGAGCCTGGGCGATTGGGACGGCACCGGCGGCAAGCTGCTCGGCAACCTGAATATCGTGCCGCAGGACATCCTGCTGGCCCTGGCGATTTTCTTGGGTGGCCTGTTCGCCATCCGTGTGGTCAAGCGCTGGCTGAGCGATCGCCTGCTGCCGGAAACCGACATGGACGCCGGCATGCGGGCCTCGCTGGTGACCCTGGTGGGTTACCTGGGTTTCCTGTTCCTGGCCATGCTGGTGATGTCGACCTTGCGCATCAATCTCACCAGCCTGACCTGGGTGGTCAGTGCGCTGTCGGTCGGTATCGGTTTCGGCCTGCAGCAGATTGTGCAGAACTTTATCTCCGGCCTGATCCTGTTGACTGAGCGCCCGGTGAAGGTGGGTGATTGGGTGAGCCTGGCGGGTGTCGAGGGCGATATCCGCCGCATCAACGTGCGCGCCACCGAAATCCAGATGTCAGACCGTTCAACGGTGATCGTGCCCAACTCGCAGTTCATCTCGCAGAACGTGCGCAACGTGACCATGGGCAATGCGCTGGGTGTGGTCAGCATTACTTTGACACTGCCGCTGGAGACCGATGCCAACCAGGTGCGTGAGCTGCTGCTGGCGGCCTACCACGAGCATGAGGCGATTCTGGATGCGCCGGCTTCTTCGGTGTCGTTCAAGGACCTGACGACCAGTGGCATGGTGATTGGCGTCAGCGGCTACGTGGCCGGGCCGCGGCAGGTGTCAGGCACCCGCAGCGACCTGCTGTTCACCATTCTTGGGCGCCTGCGTGACGAAGGTATTCCCCTGTCTTCGCCACAGAGCATGGTACTGGTGCAAGAGGGTGTGCGCCCCGCTGACGAATCGGTGTGAATGCCGGGGCTGCTCTGCAGCCCTTTCGCGGCACAAGGCTGCTCCCACAGGTACCGCGCATGCTGAAGGGCTGCACACTTGCTGGGGGAGCGGCGCCTTGCGATGTTAGCCGAGGCAGCGCGTCACATGCTTGACCGATTGGTACGCCGACAACCCCCAAGGCCCCAGCTCGCGGCCGATCCCGCTGCCCTTGGTACCGCCCCACGAGGTTTCGACGAACACTGCCTGCACAGAGTTGATCCATACGTGGCCAACCTCCAGCGCATCGGCCACGCGCTCGGCACGCTCCAGGTCAGCGGAGCAGACGGTGGCTACCAGCCCGAAGCGGCTGTCGTTGGCTTCGGCAATCGCCTGTTCTTCTGTAGCAAAGCGCCGTGCGCACAGCACTGGGCCAAAGATTTCCTCGGTCCACAGGCGGCTGTCTTTCGGCACGTCGGCATACAGCGTAGGGCTGACGAACCAGCCATCACGGTCCAAAGCCTTGCCGCCGGCCAGGCACTGCAAACCTTCTTCCCGCGCCGTGGCAAAGTAGCTGGCCACCTTCAGCCACTGCGCCTGGCTGGTCAGCGGGCCCATGTCGACCTCTTCGGTCAATGGGTTGCCCACCCGCAGGTTTTCCAGTGCCGCCTGCAAGCGCGGCAACAGCGCATCGGCAATGCCGTCCTGGACCAGCAGCCGTGAAGTGGCCGAACACATCTGCCCGGCGTTCCAGCTGATGCCGGCAACAATCCACTCCACCGCCTGGTCGATGTCGCAATCGTCGAACACCACGATGGCTGACTTGCCGCCCAGCTCCAGTGTCACCGGCCGGCACTGCGCCGACGCGCTACGCATTACCTGGCTGCCGACGCTGTTGCTGCCGGTGAACGACAGCTTGTCCAGGCCGTTATGGTTGCTGAGCGCGGCGCCAGTCTCGGCCTTGCCGTTGACAATGTTCAGCACGCCGGCCGGCAGGCCCAGGGCGTCGGCGAGCTGGCCGTAGGCCTGCTCGATCAGCGGGGTGACCTCCGACGGTTTGAGCACCACGGTGCAGCCGGCAGCCAGGGCCGGGGCGAGCTTCCAGGCACTGGTAACCAGCGGGAAGTTCCACGGCACGATCAGGCCGACCACGCCCACCGGCTCCAGGCGGGTACGGGCGGTAAAACCGGGTGCGGCCAGCGGCACGTCACGGTTTTTCGACGGCAGTTGCTCGGCCAGTTCGGCGTAGTAGCCGAAGGTGGCGATGGCGTCATCCAGGTCGATTTCGGCCTCGTGACGGGGTTTGCCGTTGTTGCGCATCTGCAAGGTGATCAGCGCTTCACGGCGCTGCCCGAGCTGTTCGGCAAAGCCACGCAGGAAGGTTGCGCGTTCGCTGGCGCTGGTGTTTTTCCAGGCGGGCAGAGCGCTGCGGGCAGCGGCTACGGCCTGATCGACCTGGGCCACGCTTGCGGCCATCAGTTCGGCGAACGGTTGCCCCAGCGCAGGGTCGTTGACGCTGATGCAGTCGCTGCCCTGGCCTTCGACCCAACGGCCGGCGATATAGTGGGAAGTGGTCATGGTTGGTTTCCAGTCAGGCCATTTCGGCAGTGGTCACAGGCGTGCGCGCGGTGCTTTTGCAACGCACCCAACGCGGGCCCTGGGGGCCATACACGCCAGCAGGTTCAGGGAACAGGTTGAGCAGCAGCAGGTACAGTACGCCAGCCAGCCCCAGGGTGACCGGCAGGCTCAGGTCGATGCCACCGGCCAGGTCGCCCAGCGGGCCGACGAACTGCCCCGGCAGGTTGACGAAGCACAGGCCGACCGCCGCGCTGGGGATCCACGCCCCCATGCCGCGCCAGTTCCAGCCGTGCAGGAACCAGTAGTGGCCACCACGCTGGCCGCGGGTGAACACCTGCAGGTCATCGGCGTGGTAGAAGCCGCGGCGAGTGATCAGGCCAAGGATCATGATCACCATCCACGGGCTTGTGCAGGTAATGATCAGCACGGCAAAGGTCGAAACGCTCTGCACCAGGTTGAAGGTGAAGCGGCCAACGAAGATGAAGCCGATTGCCAGCACGCCGATCAGCAGCGTGGCGCCGGCACGGCTGAGCAAGCGGGGGAACACGCTGGACATGTCCAGGCCCGTGCCATACAGCGCGGTGGTGCCGGTGGACATGCCGCCGATCACCGCAATCAGGCACACCGGCAGGAAGAACCAACTTGGCGCTACCGCCAGCAGGCCGCCCACATAGTTGTTGGCGGCGATGTAGTCCGGTGCCTGGGTGGCAACCAGGGTGGCGGTACACAGGCCGAACAGGAACGGAATCAGCGTTGCGCCCTGTGCCGCGATCACTGCCAGCATGATGCGCGCCTTGGGCGTCTCACGCGGGATGTAGCGCGACCAGTCGCCCAGGAAGGCGCCGAACGACACCGGGTTGCTCATGGCCAGGATCGCTGCGCCGACGAACGCCGCCCAGAAGCCTGCCTGGCCAAGGTTGACACTGCCTGCATAACCCGCATCGAACGGGCCGGCAAAGGCGACGATGCCCAACAGGAACAGCAGGCTTGAAGCCCACACGGCAATCTTGTTGACCCACAACATGAAGCGGAAGCCGAAGATGCATACCGCCAGTACCAGCACCGCGAACAAGCCGTAGGCCAGGCCCAGGGTCAGGTCGGTTTCCGGCAGGCCGGCCAGGCGCTTGGCTCCGCCGACCAGGGCATCCCCCGAGCTCCAAACCGACAGCGAGAAGAACGCCACCGCCGTGAGCAGTGACAGGAACGAGCCGACGATACGCCCGTGCACGCCAAAGTGCGCGCCTGACGAAACGGCGTTGTTGGTGCCGTTGAGCGCGCCGAACAACCCCATCGGTGCGAGGATCAGTGCACCGACGCCAACGCCAAGCAGAATGGCCCACACACCCGCCTGGAACGACAGCCCGAACAGCACCGGGAAACTGCCCAGCACGGCGGTAGCGAAGGTATTGGCACCGCCGAAGATCAGGCGGAACAGGTCTAGTGGGGAGGCGTCGCGTTGATCGGCGGGGATCTGTTCGACGCCGTTGGTCTCGATACCAGTCGAGTGGCTCATGGTGGTGCTCCAGCGCGGTTGTTGTAGCCTGCGCAGTGCGCGGGCCTTCTTGTGGGTGCGATGGCAGGGCGGCAGTGCCGCGTAAAGGTGATCAGGCCGGCGTTACGACCGACAGGTGCTCGTGACAGGCCAACCACTGGTCGGCCTGGCGGCGAAAGACAATTGTCTCGCGTTCGCTCAAGCGGTGGTCTTCACCGGCGATACGGATATGCGTGGCCACATCGTGCATGAAGATCGCCACGTCACCTTGCAGGCTTACCTGGGCGTTGCTCGACTCGCAGGCGAGCACGGCAAAGCCTTCGGCCTGCCACTGGGCCCAAAGGTCTTCGTAGGCGCGGCGCGACAGCAGCGGCTGCGGCAAGGTGTGGAACAGGAATGTGGCGTCTTCGCTGAAACAGGCGAAATAGCGGGCGGTGTCGTTGCTGGCGAACGCGGCGACGAGGTCGGCGGCGGCTTGGCGCACCTGGAGTGTCTGGTCCACGGGAGTGGCCTCACGGTTTTTGTGATTATGGTGAAGCGATTCTGGTGGTGGTTGGCGAGGGGACAAATCGCTGACGGCAAATAATCAGTTCAGGAATTTGTGAAGTGATGGCCATGGGCAAGTCTCTTGAAATGCGCGCACTTGTAAATAATACTGCTTCCCATTAACACCCTCGCGTAACCCTGCCTCGAGGTACTCCCGTGTCGTCGCTGCCCCACAACGCTCAAGTCGGCGAGCTTTACCGTGGCCATCACTCCTGGCTGCGTGGTTGGCTGTTCAAGCGCCTGGAGTGCCAGCACCAGGCTGCCGACCTGGCCCAGGACACGTTCCTTCGCCTGCTGGGGCGTGACACCTTGAATGGCCTGCGCGAGCCACGCGCATTTCTGGCCACCGTCGCCAAGGGGCTGGTGGTGGACCATTACCGCCGGCTGAGCCTGGAACGGGCCTGGCTCGACAGCCTCGCGGCGCTGCCTGAGCCGGAAGCTCCGTCAGCCGAAGCGCGGGTGCTGGTGCTGGAAACCCTGGTGGAAATCGACCGGATGCTCGATGGGCTGAAGCCCAAGGTGCGTAGCGCGTTCCTGCTGTCGCAGCTGGACGGGCTGACTTATCCACAAATTGCCGAACAGCTGGGCCTCTCGCTCAGTTCGGTGCAGCAGTACATGACCCAGGCGTTCGGCCATTGCTACCGGGTGCTGTATTCGTGAGCGCATCGGAACCGACTGAGCAAGTGGTGGCGCAGGCCATCGGCTGGCGCGTGCGCCTGGCCTCGGGGCTGGCCCAGGTCGAAGAACTGGAAGCCTGCCAGCGTTGGCGCGGTTTGCACCCAAGCCATGAGCAGGCCTGGCAACGGCTGGCGGTGTTCGACGGGCGCCTGGGGGCGATGCCGCCACCCCAGGCAAGCCAGGCCCTGCGTTACCGCGATCGACGCACGGTACTCAAAGGGCTGGCGTTGCTATTGGGCGGCTCAGCCGTGGTCGGTAGTGCCAGCCTGGGGATGCGCGGCTCGCCCTGGCTGGCAGGGCAGCGCACTGCCATGGGTGAGCGCAGGCGCCTGCAACTGCCGGATGGCGGCTGGCTGCAGATGAACAGTGGTAGCGCGTTGGACCTGGCATTCGACAGCCAGCAGCGGCGTATAAATCTGCTGGCTGGCGAGGTGATGATCCAGACCGGCAAGCAAGGGGCCGAACGGCCATTCTGGGTTGAAACCCCCTTGGGGACCTTGCAGGCACTCGGGACCGGTTTCTCGGTGCGGCTGAATGACGAGAGTGCGTTGCTGGCCGTGGAGGAGGGGGCCGTTGCGGTGCGGCCGGGTACCTTGCTGCAATCTGCAGCCGTTATACGCGCGGGGGAGCAGGTGCGTTTCAACCGGCAAAGGGTATTTGCGACCCAGCCATTGGACCGTGACGCACTGGCTTGGCGCGACGGGTATCTGGTCGTTCGGCAGTGGCCTTTGGCCCGCCTGTGTGCCGAGCTCGGGCGTTATCGCAACGGGGTGTTGCGCTGTGACCCTGCGGTAGCGGACTTGCTGATTTCCGGGGTGTTTCCGCTGGACGAGCCGGACCGGGCGCTGGCGGCATTGGGCCGTACTTTGCCTGTGCGAACGCGGTACTTGACCCGCTGGTGGGTGACCCTGGAGCCGGCCTGACAAAGCGCGTGAGCCCCTTCGCGGGCATGCCCGCGAAAACGTTCATGCACATCTCACAGAAACTATTTTCTTTTTTTTTGCAGTTTTTTCGCCGTGGCTCGGCCTCCTTGCAATTCCGCTCATGACCACAAGGAAACCCCATGGCGTCGTCCCCGCACACCCCGCTTGCCCGCGCCCTGCGTATCGCCCTGCTGGGCCTGAGTGTCAGCCTGCCCATTGGCAGCCTGGCGCAGGCTGCGCCAAGCCACCACGTCGAAGTCCCGGCCGGTAGCCTGGAAGGTGCCCTCAACGCCTATGCCCGCCAGGCCGGCGTGTTGCTGAGTTTCGACCCGGCACTCACACGTGGCCTGAGCAGCCGCGGCCTGTCAGGTGATTACCCGATCGACGTAGGCTTCGCTTCCCTGCTCGGCAACACTGACTTGGCCGCCGAAGCCAGCAGCGATGGCAGCTGGCGCCTGGTACGTGCGACGAGCCAAGGGGCGGTCACCTTGCAGGCACAGACCATTTCCGCCCTGGGCGAAGAGAACCCGCTGGGGCCGGTGGGCAGCTACGTGGCCAAGCGCAGTGTCACTGCAACCAAGACCGACACGCCTATCCATGAGACCCCGCAGTCAATTTCGGTAGTAACCCGTGAACGCATGGAGGCTCAAGGCGTGCAGTCGGTCAATGAGGCCCTGCGTTACACCCCGGGCGTGTCTTCCTACGGCGCCAACAACCGCTCCGACTGGTACACGGTCGTACGCGGCTTCTCGCCGACGACCTATCTAGACGGCCTGCAACTGCCGACCACCATCAACCTGGCCAGCTGGATGGTCGACCCCTACATGCTCGAACGTGTCGAAGTGCTGCGTGGTCCGGCAGGCGTCTTGTATGGGCAGGGCGACCCCGGTGGGGTGATCAACCAGGTATCCAAGCGCCCGAGCACGGTCAGCAGCCACGAAATCCAGGCCCAGTACGGCACTGACGCGCGCCGACAGCTGGGCTTCGACAGCACCGGCGCGTTGGATGACGAGGGCGTTTGGAGCTACCGCATAACGGCCATCGGCCATGAAGCCAACATTCGCGACACCCCTTGGGAGGACAAGCGCCAGGCACTCTCCGCCGCCCTGACCTGGCAGCCGTCGGAAGAGACCCGGCTGACCGTAATGGGCAATTACCTGGCGGACGATTCCAACGCCCAGGACAACTTCCTGCCGGCAGTTGGTACTTTGTCCCACTCGCCCTACGGCAAGATCGGTCGCGATACCTTCACCGGCGACAAGCACTTCTCCAAGTACGAGAAGACCCAGTACAGCCTCGGCTACGAATTCGAAACGCGCCTGAACGACGTCTGGCAGCTGCGCCAGAACCTGCGTTATTCGCATCTGGACCTGAATGACAACATGGTCTTTGGTGTTGGCACTACCGCCTACTACGGCATGGAAGGTGGTGACGAGCGCACACTGTTACGCTACGCCGGCATCGAGAACCCCAAGTACAGCCGCTGGGCTGTGGATAACCAGGCCCAGGCCGACTTCAGTACTGGCGACATCCGCCATACCCTGCTGATCGGTGTGGATTGGCAGCGTCAGCAAACCTCTGACCCGCAGGCCTACGTCCTGACCACCCCTGTCGACCTGTATGGCGGCACGGACTATGGCCCGGTCGACCCAAGCCAGTTCACTCCGGACACCTGGAGCTACAGCCATCAGACCAGCCGACAAACCGGGTTGTACCTGCAAGACCAATTGCACTTCGACGACCATTGGGTACTGACCCTGGGTGGTCGCTATGACTGGGCCACATCGCAAACCCGAAACTGGACCGATGCCGGTTCCGATCCCGAAATACATACCCGTGACGAGGCGTTCAGTGGCCGGGTTGGCCTGGTGTATCTGGCCGACAACGGCCTGGCACCCTACCTGAGCTACAGCGAAGGTTTCACGCCAAACCCTGGCACCGATGCCAACAATCAGCCATTCGAGCCCACCGAAGCCAAGCAATACGAAGCGGGTATCAAGTACCAGCCACCGGGCTCGAACAGCTCGCTGACTGCCGCTGTCTTCGAGATTACCCAGGACAACGTGCTGACCACTGCGCCAGGCAACCCCAATGACAAAGTACAGACGGGGCAGGTGCGCTCGCGTGGCATCGAGTTGGAAGGGGTGGCCAGCCTGAGCAATGAGCTCAACTTGATCGCCACCTATACCTACCAGGACGTGAAGGTGACCAAGGCCAACGATGAGACCGATGGCAAGACGCCCATCAGCATCCCGACACCGCGCAACCTGGCCTCGGTATGGGCTGACTACACCTTGCACGATGGCTTGCTCAAGGGCCTGGGTTTCGGCGCAGGGGTGCGCTACACCGGTCGCAATCCGGGGGCACCGGACAACTCGCTGAACGTGCCGGCCTATACCTTGCTCGATGCCGCCGTGCATTACGAAACCGGGCCGTGGCGGTTTGCGGTAAACGCCAGCAACCTGGCCGACAAAGAGTATGTGGCGGGATGCTATGACGCTACCCGCTGTATCTACGGCAATGGTCGCACAGTGCTGGGCACGGCCACCTATCGCTGGTAGACACCGACCCTGTGGGAGCGGGCAGTGCCGCTGAAGGTTGCTGTCATCTGGCTGCAACGAATATTCAGCAACATTTCTGCCATCTCCCCGTGCCTCATTGCGAGTTCGAATGGGCCATCCCGCGCTGCACCTGCCACAGGACCACGACCTGTTCGGCTTGCTCTACGCCTTCGCTTTCCGCCCCGGCCAGCCAGGGCGCGAAATCGATTCGACGCAGTTGTTGCACACGCTCGGCCAGCCGCTGGAGCCCGGCGAGTTTCTCTGGGTGCACCTGAACCTGGCCCACGCCGCCTGCGAGCGCTGGCTGCGCACCCACCTGCAGTTGCCCGACGCTTTCTTCGAAACGCTGCGCGAAGGCTCTCGCTCGACCCGCATCGAGCACGCCGACTCAGCACTGCTGGCAGTGGTCAACGATGTGGTGTTCAACTTCGGCCTGGTGTCGTCGGACATTTCCACGCTGTGGGCCTGTGCCAGCAGCCAGTTGCTGGTGAGTGCGCGACTGCAGCCGTTGCACTCGGTGGACAAGCTGCGTTCGTCGGTCAAGCAGGGTGAGCGTTTTCATTCGTCCATCGAACTGTTGGTCCACCTGCTGCGTGACCAGGGCGATGTGCTGACCCAGATCGTGCGTGAAACCACCACCAGCGTCGATCGCATCGAAGACCAGTTGCTGTCCCAGCGCCTAAGCGACAACCGTGCCGAGCTGGGCAGCATGCGCCGGGTTCTGGTGCGCTTGCAGCGCCTGCTGGCGCTGGAGCCGGGGGCGCTGTTGCGCTTGCTCAACCGCCCGCCGGAGTGGCTGAAGGAACAGGACATACGCCAACTGCGTGCCGCCACTGAAGAGTTCACCCTGGTGATCAGCGACCTCACCGCCCTGGGCGAGCGGATCAAGCTGCTGCAGGAAGAAATCGCCGCCAAGGTCAACGAACAGACCAACCGCACGTTGTTCACCCTGACCGTGGTAACGGTGCTGGCGCTGCCGATCAACATCATCGCGGGCTTCTTCGGCATGAACGTGGGTGGCGTGCCGCTGGCGGAAAACCCCCATGGCTTCTGGGTGCTGGTTGCCCTGGTGGCGACCTTCACCGTGCTGGTTGGGCGCTGGGCGTTTCGCAAGCGCCGGGAATACTAAAACTGGGCAGGCACAGAACAGGCGAACCGACTGACGGTCGCTCCCACCCTTCATCCTTGCCTACGCTGATACTCCCAACCCGCTGAAGCAAGGAGATCCACCGTGAGCTTCCAATACAAGCGTCTGGACAAGAACAACGCCGCCGTGCTGCTGGTCGACCACCAGACCGGCCTGCTCTCGCTGGTAAGGGACATCGACCCCGACCGCTTCAAGAACAATGTGCTGGCCCTCTCGGACCTGGCCAAGTACTTCAAGCTGCCGACCATCCTTACCACCAGCTTCGAGACCGGCCCCAACGGCCCGCTGGTGCCGGAACTGAAAGAGCAGTTCCCCAACGCCCCCTACATTGCACGCCCCGGCAACATCAACGCCTGGGACAACGAAGACTTCGTCAAAGCAGTCAAAGCCACCGGCAAGAAGCAGTTGCTGATCGCCGGTGTCGTCACTGAAGTGTGTGTGGCCTTCCCGGCCTTGTCGGCACTGGAGGAGGGCTTCGAAGTATTCGTCGTCACCGATGCATCAGGCACCTTCAACGAACTGACCCGAGATTCGGCCTGGCGGCGCATGGAGGCTGCGGGGGCGCAGCTGATGACCTGGTTCGGCGTGGCCTGCGAGCTGCACCGTGACTGGCGCAATGACATCGAGGGGCTGGGTACCCTGTTCTCCAACCATATCCCCGACTACCGCAACTTGATGACCAGTTACAACAAGCTGGCCAAATAGCGCCTCCCGGCGGGGCTGCACGGCAGCCCCCGCATCAATCTGCAAGCGAAGCGGCAAACCGTCATGAATCGACCATACTGACTCTTCATTCGCCTTCAGGAGAGTGTCATGTCGAAGCCGTCCAGGAAGAAACCCACCCAGGAACAGCCAGAAAAACTGGGCGGCAAGGCCTACGAAAAAGCGCTCAGGAACCTGCATGTAGAGCTGGTGAAGCTGCAGGAGTGGGTGGTGGCCAAGGGCTTGAAGGTATGCATTGTCTTCGAAGGCCGCGATGGCGCCGGCAAGGGCGGCACCATCAAGGCCATTACCGAGCGCGTCAGCCCGCGGGTGTTTCGTGTGGTGGCGCTGCCGGCGCCGACCGAACGGGAAAAATCCCAGATGTACCTGCAGCGCTACCTGGGCCACTTGCCTGCGGCAGGCGAAGTGGTGATCTTCGATCGCAGTTGGTACAACCGCGCAGGGGTGGAGCGGGTAATGGGCTTCTGCTCCGATGAGCAAGTGGATAAGTTCCTGACCGGTGTGCCGGTGTTTGAAAAGGTCATGGTCGAGTCGGGGATCATCCTCATCAAGTACTGGCTTGAAGTCAGCGCCGAAGAGCAAACCCGGCGCTTGCAGGATCGCATCACCGACGGCCGCAAACTGTGGAAGCTGTCGCCGATGGACCTCAAGTCGTACACCCGCTGGGATGACTATACCCAGGCGCGTGACGACATGTTCCAGGCCTCGGATACCGCTTGGGCGCCGTGGTTCATGGCGCACTCCAACGACAAACGTCGCGCTCGGCTGAACATCATCAGCCATCTGCTCAGCCGTATTCCCTACAAAGACATCACCCGCGAGCAGCTGGTGAAGCTGCCCAAACGCGGCAAGATCGGTAAGTACAAGGCTGTGGCCTACCCGTTCAAGGTCGTCGAAGAACGCTTCTGAACCCCTTCCTACGGGAAGCTGCGAAGGTACGAGCTCATGCCTCATGACGGCAGCCTGCTGCAGGCGACGGTGGTGTTCCTGTTGGCCGTGGTGCTTCTGGTACCGCTGGCGCAACGTCTGAAAATGGGGGCGGTACCGGGTTATCTGTTGGCGGGTATCCTGATTGGCCCGTCGGTGCTTGGGCTGCTCGGCAACCCGGACAACGTGGCGCGGCTGTCGGAAATGGGCGTGGTCATGTTGCTGTTCGTGATTGGCCTGGAGCTGTCCCCACGGCGTCTGTGGACCATGCGCCGGGCGCTGTTTGGCGTCGGCAGCTTGCAGGTGGGGCTTACCGCCGTGCTGCTTGGGCTGCTGGCGTATGGGGTGTTCGACCAATCCAGGGCCGCTGCCATCGTGCTGGGCCTGGGCCTGGCGCTGTCGTCCACCGCCTTTGGCTTGCAGGTACTGGCCGAACGCAAGGACCTGGGCAAGCCTCACGGCCGTCTGGCCGTGGCCATTCTGCTGTTCCAGGACATTGCCGCCATTCCCCTGATTGCTGTGGTGCCGTTGCTCGGTGGTGATGTCAGCACCGCCGACGAAGGTGCCTGGCCGTTGCTGGCCGTGGCTGTTGGCATTGGTGTGCTGATTGTTTTTGGCCGTTATCTGTTGACCCCGGTATTCAAGTGGACGGTGGGGTCGGGTCTGCCTGAGCTGTCCACCGCCACGGCTTTGCTGGTGGTGCTGGGCACCGCCTGGTTGATGGAGCACGTGGGTGTTTCGATGGCGCTGGGGGCCTTTCTGGCCGGCGTGCTGATGGCCGAGTCGCCCTTTCGCCACGAACTGGAAACCCAGATCGAGCCAATCAAAGGCCTGCTGCTGGGGCTGTTCTTCGTTGGCGTGGGCATGAGTGCCGACCTGCGCCTGCTGTTCGGCATGCCGCTGATGGTGTTGGGGCTCACCTTGCTGCTGGTCGCCATCAAGCTGCCCTTGTTGTATGGCCTGGGGCGCACGCTCGGTGGGCTCAACAAGGCACAGGCGCTCTGCCTGGGCGTAGTGCTGGCCTCGGGGGGCGAGTTCGCCTTCGTGGTGTTCAAGCTGGCGCTGGACCATCAGGTCCTCACCCAGCAGGTGCACGACCTGCTGGTACTGGCCATCACCTTGTCGATGGCCGTGGTGCCCTTGGTAATGATGGCCTTGGCGCGGCAGCTACGCGACGACAGCCCCGTGCAGGTATCCCCTGAAACGGGCCAGTGAATTGCGCCTGGCTGGTGCATTGAATGTCGGGAGGTGGATCATGCAGTCGAGTTTCAAGCTGGACAGCGCCCTGTCGCGGGGCTTGCTCGATGTACTCATCAAGGCCGGCCTTGTGGCAGCCTTGGTGATCTTCTCCTTCCAGGTATTCCAACCGTTCCTGGAGTTGATGCTGTGGGCGGTGATCCTGGCGGTCACGTTGTACCCGTTGCATTGTCGTATCCAGCGCCGCACTGGGCTCAAGCAAGGCTATGCGGCGACGCTGGTGGTGCTGCTGGTACTGGTGGTGCTGTTGGTGCCGATCTACCTGGTCGTGATGTCCATTGGTGAATCAGTGGACAGCCTGGTGACCTTGCTCAAGAGCGGTGCCTGGAGCGTGCCGGTCCCACCTGACTCCGTGGCGAATTGGCCACTGATCGGGCCGAAGGTGCATGCGCTGTGGTTGGCGGCCTCCGAAAACATGGCCAGTGTACTGAATCAGTGGATGCCCCAGATCAAGGGTGCCGGGCTTACGGTACTGGGCGCTGCGGCCAGTGCCGGTGGGGCCTTCCTGCTGTTCATCGGCGCGATCATCATTTCCGGGGTCATCATGGCCTTCGGTGAACGCGGTGAAGTCGCAGCGCAGCGTATTGCCATGCGGGTTTCGGGCGAAGAGCGCGGTAAGCCCTTGGCCACGCTGTGCACCGCTACCATTCGCGCGGTGGCGCAAGGCGTGATCGGCATTGCGTTCATCCAAATGCTGTTGATCGGTGTCGGTTTCGTCATCAAAGGCGTACCAGGGGCAGGGATGCTGGCCATCGTCATCCTCATGCTTGGGATTGCCCAAGCCCCGGCCACGTTGGTCACGGTGCCGGTAATCATTTATGTATTCAACACCGAAGGCTTCACGGTGGCGGCCATCGTTTTTGCCGTCTACACCTTCGTCGCCGGCCTTGCCGATAACGTGCTCAAACCGATGCTGCTGGGGCGCGGGGTCGATGTGCCGATGCCGGTGGTGCTGATTGGGGCACTGGGCGGCATGGTGGTCAAAGGCATCATCGGGTTGTTCATTGGCCCGGTAATCCTAGGCGTGACCTACGTGTTGTTCTGGCAATGGGTTGCGCTGCAGGTGCCGGAGCAACCGGCACCCCCCGCCGCCTGAGCCATGCCCAACTGCTGCTATGGCCTGGGGTTGCTGATGCTGCTGGCTGGTTGCACCCAGGTCGGCCCCGATTTCGAAAAGCCCCAGGCCCCGTGGCTGGACGGCTGGAGCACACCCATGCTGGAACAGGCAGGGCGTAGCGCCACCACCCCTGACCTGCGCCAGTGGTGGGCGGTGTTTGCCGACCCGATGCTGGACGCGCTGATTGCCGAGGCCGACGCCAACAACACCAACCTGCGCGTGGCTGGCCTGCGTATCGCTGAAGCTCGTGCGCAATTGGCCATCGTGCAGACCGGGCGTTATCCACAGCTGCAGCAACTGAGCGCGCAGAGCCTGTACCTGAAGCAGAACCAGTCCGGTACTGCCACCGCCCGTGATTCGGTGTTCTGGCAATCCAGCGTCGGCTTCGACATTGGCTGGGAGATCGACTTCTGGGGCCGCTTCAGTCGCGCCATCGAAAGCGCAGATGCCCTCTACTTCGCCTCCCAGGCCAACTACGCCGACGCCATGTTGTTGCTGCGTGCGCAAGTGGCCGACACTTACTTTGCCCTGCGTACCGCCGAGGCGCGGCTGGATATCGCGCAAGAGAACGCCAAGCGCCAGGCGCGTAGCCTGGAGATCACCGAGCGGCTTTTCCGCCACGGCGAACATGACGAACTCGACTGGCAGCAGGCGCGTACTCAATACCTGGCGACCCTGGCCACCATCCCTGAATTCGAGAATCAGCTCAACGCCCTGCGCAATGTGTTGTGCTCATTGCTGGGCCGCCCGCCCGGGCCGCTGCCGCAGTTGCAGGCCGGTCATGGCCAGCTGCCGCTGCCAGAGCGCGCAATATTGCAGGACGTGCCTGCCAACCTGCTGCAGCGCCGGCCAGACATTCGCGCCGCCGAGCAGGCAGTGGCGGCGCAGTCGGCGCTGGTCGGGGTGGCCGAGGCCGATCTTTATCCACAACTGAGCCTGCTTGGCAGTATCGGCTGGACCTTTCTTTCGGCCAGTCACCTGCCCAACACTTTCGACCTGGCGGCAGGGCCGAGCCTGATCTGGAACCCGTTCGACTACGGCCGGCGCAAAAATGCCGTGCGGGTGGAAGATGCCCGCTTGCAGCAACTGATCGAGCTGTACCAACAGGGTGTGCGCGAAGCCGCCCGTGAAGCCGACGACGCTGCCAGCGGTCTGGTGCGCTCGCTGCAAAGTGCAACCATTCGCGACCAGGCTTCCCAGGCGGCGCAACGCTCGCTGACCCTGGCCAGCTCGCAGTACCGCGAAGGCTTCGCCGACTTCCAGCGGGTGCTCGATGCCCAGCAACTGCTGTTGCAGCAACAGGATGGTTACCTGGTCAGCCGTGGCAACGCGGTCAGCAGCCTGGTGACGTTGTACAAGGCCCTGGGCGGAGGCTGGGACACCCGTCGCGCGCCGATCGACCCGGCCACCCGCCAGCACATGCAGCAACGCACCGACTGGGGCGAGCTGCTCGACGTGCCAGCCTCCAGCGCACATGCACAAGGTGAAACCGAATGAGCGACACCAGGCCAGCGCCGCCCCCGTCAGCCCCTGATCGCGGTATGCGCTGGGTGCTGTTGCTAATTGCCGTGAGCCTGCTTTGGTACCTGCTGGCGGACCGCTTCACGCCATACACCCAGCAGGCACGCCTGCAGGCCTACGTGGTGCCGGTGGCCGCCGAAGTGGCCGGGCAGATCAAGCGTGTGGCCGTCGGCAACAACCAGGAAGTGCGCCAGGGCGATGTGCTGTTCGAACTCGACCAAGAACAGTACCGCATTGCCTTGGCCCGCGCCGAAGCCGATCTCGATACCGTGCGCCGGCAGATCGGCGCCAGTACCGCTGGCATCGACTCCGCTCAGGCTGCGCTCGTGGCGGCCCAGGCCAATGAGCGCAAGGCGCGGCAGGACGCAGAACGCCTCAAGCGGCTGATTGACGAAGACACCGGCACGGTATCGGTGCGCCGCCTGGAAGGCGCACAGGCCACCCGTGACCAGGCCATAAGCCAAGTGGCGGCGGCCCGTGCTGAAGTGGTGCGCGCCCGTGAACAGCAGGGCGGTGCACAGGAGGACAATGCCCAGCTGCGCAGTGCAGCGGCCAACGTGGAAAAGGCCCGCCTGGACCTTGCCCGTACCGTGGTACGCGCTGATGCGAACGGGTTGATCACCGACTTGCGCACCGACGTTGGCCACTATGTCGGGGCGGGCAGCCCGATGATGACCCTGATCAGTATTCATGACGTGTGGATAAGTGCCGACATGACCGAGAACAACCTCGGTCGGCTGCGCCCCGACACGCCGGTGCTGGTGGTGCTCGACGCGCTGCCCGGCACTGTGTTGAAGGGGCGTATACGCAGCATTGGCTACGGTGTGAGCGTGGGCCAGCCTGCAGCGCCGGGTACGCTGCCGACCGTGCAGAACAGCCGCGAGTGGCTGCGTTCGGCGCAGCGCTTCCCGGTGATCGTCGAGCTGGAGCGCGACCAGCTTCAGGACAAGACCGTGCTGCGGGTCGGTGGCCAGGCCGAGGTCATGGCCTTGCCCGGCGAAGGCAACCCCCTGAACCTGCTGGGCCGGTTGTTCATGTGGCTGATGAGCTGGCTGTCATATGCCTATTGAGCTGCGCCGCCTGCGCGCCCTGCGCCTGGCCTGGGGCGTGGCACTGTGCCTGGCAGTGAGCTTTGGTATCGGCTTGCCGGTGCCGATCCTGGCACCTGTGTTTGCAGTATTGCTGCTCGCCATGCGCAGTCAGCCACTGCCCCTGCGTGCGGCGCCGGCCCTGGCGCTGCTGGTGCTGCTAAGTTGCGGCAGCGGTTTGCTGCTTATTCCGCTGTTGCGCCATGCCCCAACGGCTGGCGTGTTGCTGGTGGGGGTGGGGGTTTTCCTGACATTGCGCTATGCGTTGAAGGGGGGCAACGGCCTGCTGGCCAACCTGCTGGTGGTCGGCCTGACCATGATTGCTGCTGCCGGCACCAGCGATTTCACATTGGCGCTTTCGGTAGTCGAAGCGCTGGCCAAGGGCATGCTGCTGGCGGTGCTGGGCACGACAGTGGCGCATGTGCTGTTTCCCGAGCCAGCCGATGCGCCGGCACAACCGGCGGCGGCGCTGCTGGCCAGCGAGCATGTCAGCTGGGTGGCGCTGCGGGCCACACTGATCGTGATGCCGGCCTTTCTCCTGGCGTTGATCGCGCCGGACCAGTACATGCCACTGATCATGAAAGCCGTGAGCGTTGGGCAGCAGGCCGGCGAAACCCGTGCGCGGCACGCCAGCCGAGAGCTGATCGGTTCAACCTTGCTTGCTGGGGTGTTGGCGATAGTGTTGTGGGGGGCGTTGAGCCTGTACGTGCACCTGTGGATGTTCTTCCTGTGGGTACTGCTGTTCGCGCTCTGGCAGGCGCGACGGCTGTACCAGGCCGTGTCGAACCGGCAGAGCCCGGCTTATTGGGTGAGCTGCCTGACGACAATGCTGATCCTGTTAGGGCAGTCGGTGCAGGACAGTGCCGGCGGGCAGGACGTTTACCGCGCCTTTGCCGTGCGCATGGCACTGTTTCTGGCGGTGTCGGTGTATGCCAGTGCCATGCTTATCTGGATTGACCGGTTTCGGCTTCGGGTACGGGCTGTTTAGTTTTTCTGTCAGGGCTGCCAATCGACCCCACTCTCTTCCAGATAGGCATCCACTGCCGCGCCCACTGTAGGGTGAAAAGCCCTCTCTCCCATATGCTCGAACAACCCGAATCGCCGCATCTTGTCCTTCACCGGGTCCTTCATTTCGGCAAACTGCAACTCCACCCCCCGTGCCTCCAGCGCTCGGTCCAGCTCGGCCAGCATGTCCGCCGAGGTGATGTCGATACTGGTCACCGGTTCCGCCGCAATTATCAGCCGCTGCACCGGCGTCGGCGACGCGTCCACCGCCGCCATCACTGTGCTCTGGAACTGCTCGGCATTGGCAAAGAACAGCGGCGCGTCCCAGCGCAGCAGCACCAGCCCCGGAATACGCCGGGCCTGTGGATAACGCTGCACGTCATGGTAACCACGCAGCCCATCGGCACGCCCGAGCACCGCGTGGTGCGGCCGCCAGCCGTCCCACAGGAACTCGATCACCGACACCGCCACGGCAATGCAGATACCGGGAATGGCGCCGAACACCGCCACACCGACAAAGCAGGTGATCGACAGCCAGAATTCCCACTGCTGCATGCGGAAAATACGCTTGAGGTCGGCGAACTCGAACAGCCCCAGCGCAGCGGCAATGACCACCGCAGCCAGCGCGCTGTTGGGCAGGTGCTGCATCAGATTGGGCGCTACCAGCAGCAACAGGGTTACTGCCAGCGCGCCGATGATGCCGGTGAGCTGGGTCTGCGAGCCGGCGGCTTCGGCCACCGGTGTGCGTGACGAACTGCTGCTGATCGGGATGCCTTGGAACAGCCCCGAAGCCAGGTTGGCCACGCCCAGGCCGAACATCTCCTGGTTGGGGTTTACCGGCATTTTCAGGCGTGCGGCATAAGAGCGTGACAGTACGCTGGTGTCGGCGAACGACACCAGCGCCACGGCAACCCCGCCCAGTATCACTTCGACCAGGTCGATGTCGGTTACCCAGGGGAAGACGAAGCTGGGCAGGCCCTGGGGCAATTGCCCGAGTACCTTGACGCCCATTTGGTCGAGGTTGAACAGGCTTACTGCCAGCGTCGCCAACACCACGGCGATCAAGATGCCTGGCAGGCGCTTGAACGGTTTTAGCAGCAGGATCAGCGCCAGGCTACCGGCGCCCACGACGAAGCTTGGCCAGTGCCCCTGGCCGGCGAACAGCGCCTGGCCCAAGTGCCAAAGGTCGCGCAAGGGCCCCTCACTGTCGACTTTGAGGCCGAACAGCTTGGGCAACTGGCTGATCAATACGGTGAGGGCGATGCCGTTCATGTAGCCGTAGCGGATCGGCTTGGACAGCAGCTCGGTGATAAAGCCCAGGCGCAGCAGCCCGGCAACCACACAGAACGCCCCGGCGACCAGCGCCATCATGCTGGCGATTGCGATCGCCCGCTGCGGGTCGCTGGCAGCGTACTGCACCACCACTGCCAGGATCGGCGCGGCCAGCGCCGAGTCCGGCCCCAGCACCAGGATGCGGCTGGGGCCGAACAGGGCATAGGCCAGCAGCGGGATGATGGTGGCGTACAGCCCATAGATACCGGGGACGCCGGACGCTTCGGCGTAGGCGATGCCCACGGGTACCAGCATGGTGGTGAGCACCAGGCCGGCGGCGATGTCCTTGGGTAACCAGGCCGCTTTGTAGTGGAGCAGGGTGACCAGGCCGGGCAGCCAGCGTTGCCAGTCGAAGCGTGTGGTGTCGGGCATGGTGCGGGCTCTGGAGAAGGAGGGGGCTCAATCACAGAATAGGTGTTGGCGCCGGGTAGCGCTTCCCGCGTCTCGCCTATAAAATGCGATAAATTCTCATTAGCTTTTGGTCCTGCCCGTGTCCGCATCCCACACCAGCAAGCTGGGTTTGTTTTTCAGCGATCACCACCGCTGGTTGCTGCGGCATGTGCAACGGCAACTGAGCAACCGCCCAGACGCCGAGGACACGGCTGCCGAAACCTTCTGCCAGCTGCTTGCCGCACGGGTCGACCCAGCGGCCATCGAGCAGCCGCGCGCCTACCTCTCGACCATTGCCAGGCGATTGATTTCCGACCGCCATCGCCGCCGACGCCTGGAGCAGGCCTACCTGGAGCGGCTGATGCTGCTGCCTGAAACGCTGGCGCCCTCGCCGGAAGAAACCCACCTGCTGCTGGAAGCCCTGCACGTCATCGACCGCAGCCTGGCAGGGCTGCCGCTGGTGGTGAAGAAGGCGTTTCTCATGAGCCAGCTCGATGGCCTGGCCTATGCGGAAATTGGTCGGCGCCTGGGCGTATCCGAACGTACGGTTGGCCGCTACATGACCCAGGCCTTGCGCCAGTGTTACCTGAGCGGGGCGCAAGCATGAACCGGCGCGTACTGAACCCTGCCGCCGAACAGGCAGTCGCGTGGATGGTGCGCCTGCGCTCCGGGCGAGACGATGCCCGGCAACAGGCGCTTTTTCAGCAGTGGCTGGGTGATGACCCGGCCAACGTCCATGCCTGGGAGCAATTGCAACGTGGCTTGGGCGAGCACTTCGAGGTTGTGCGCCGAGCTCCTGGCGCTTTGCGCGATACCTTGCTGCAGCCGGAAGTCGGTCGGCGCGATGTGTTGCGGGCAATGGCCGGGCTTTCTGTGCTGGGTGGCAGTTTGTGGTTCGCCGCCAGCAGCGATACCGGCCAGGCATTGACGGCCGATTTGCGTACAGGCACCGGCGAACGTCGCAGCCTGACGTTGGCTGATGGCAGCCGGCTGACATTGAATGCCGACAGTGCGGTCGACCTCGCCTTTTCCGGCAGCCATCGGCTGGTGCGCTTGCGCAGGGGAGGGCTGGTGGTGCAGGTGGCTGCAGACCCGAGCCGTCCGTTCATCGTGCGTAGCGCGCAAGGTGATGTGCGCGCACTGGGTACGCGTTTTCTGGTCGAGCAACTGGCCGACGCCACCCGCGTGGTGGTGCTGGAGCACGCCGTGCGCGCTTCGTTGCCCAATGGCACCGAGCTGGACTTGGCAGAGGGTCAGGCAGCGTTGTTGCATGCGCAGCGCATCGAGCCACTGGCGGCGGGGCAGGCCTACCGCGCCGACTGGGTGCAAGGTCACCTCAGTGTGCTGGACGAGCCCCTGGCGTTGGTTATCGATGCCTTGCGCCCGTATCGCCCGGGGTTCGTCCGTGTCAGCCCGCAGGTGCGCAACCTGCGGGTACAGGGGGTGTTCCCGCTGGATGACAGCGAGCGCACCTTGGCTGCCCTTGAAGAGACGATGCCGATCAGCGTGAAACGCTACGGTGCCTGGCTGACCTTGATCGAAGCGCGCTGAGCGGGCTGCTTTCGAATGAAAATTTTTATCATTCGTGTCCGGTTTTTCTTGCTCGTCCCACCTCTCTCCTGACAACAGCAAAAATTCAGGAGTATCCACGTGTTCAAACCTTGGCCCCTCGCCCTTGCCATCGCGCTGGCAACCGCACCAACGGCCGTCGTCCAGGCGCAAGGATCTGCGCAGCAACAGCGGCAGCGTTTCGACCTGCCGGCCGCCAGCCTGGCGCAAACCCTCAACACCATCGCCCGCCAAGGTGGGCAGGTGATGTCGCTGGACCCGGCTCTGGTCGTCGGCAAGCAGGCCCCCGCGATCCAGGGTGAGATGAGTGCCTTGCAAGCCGTGCAGCAGGCGCTGGTGGGCAGCGGCCTGCAACTGATCGTCACTGGCAGCGGCACCTTCAGTGTGGTGCCGACGGTGGACGCCAAGGGCGCGCTGGAACTGGGTGCTACCAACATCAACAGCGTGGGGCTGGGCGAAACCACCGAGGGTTCTGGCTCGTACACCACCGGCGCCGTGACGATCGGCAAGACCCCTCAGTCGCTGCGCCGTACACCGCAGTCGGTGACCGTGGTTACGCGCAAACTGATGGACGACAAGAACCTGGTCTCACTGGACCAGGTGATGGCCCAGACCACAGGCATTACCCGCGCCAACCGTGGCTACGGCAACCATCACTTCAGCTCCCGGGGTTTCGACATCACCGACGACAGTTACATGGTCGACGGCGTGGCCGGGCAGGCCTACGCCTACACCGGCTGGATGATCCCCGACATGGCGGTGTTCGACCGTGTCGAGGTACTGCGAGGCGCCTCGGGCCTGTTGGTAGGGGCGGGCAACCCAGGCGGTGCGGTCAACCTGGTGCGTAAGCGCCCGACGTCGGAGCCACGTTTCTCCGTGACCACCCGTGCCGGCTCCTGGGACAATTACCGGCTGGACCTGGACGCCAGTGGCAGGCTGAACCCGCAAGGTTCTCTGCGCGGCCGCGTGGTGGCGTCCTACGAGGACCGTGGTTACTTCACCGATGTCAGCAAGTCCAAGCGGCCGTTGCTGTACGGCATAGTCGAAGGCGACCTGAGCGACGCCACTACCGTTGCTTTGGGTTTGCGCCGGCAGACTTCGCGCATTGACGGCTACAGCGTGCTGGGCTTGCCGAACAACCCGGATGGCAGCAACCCGCACCTCAAGCGTTCCACCTTCCTGGGCCAGGACTGGGCCACGCTGCAGACCCGCACCGACGAAGTGTTCGCCGACCTCAATCACCGTTTCACCGACAACTGGAGCGGCAAGCTGGCGCTGTCGCACTCCGAAAGCAGTTACAACCGCAGCGCCATCGAATGGAGCGCAGAGGACACGCTGGAGTACGGCAGCCCCACTGGGCCGATGATCAACGACACCAGCTTTCACAAGTTCGATGTCACCGCCAACGCGGTGGACGGCCACCTGGACGGCGAGTTCGAAGCGTTTGGCCTGAGCCATCAGCTGTCGCTGGGGGCCAACTGGTCCCGGCGCAAGATGAATGACAAGGACGCCACGGTAAAGCTCGACAGCCCCATCCCGCTCAATGTGTTCGACCCGGACCACAGCATTGTCCCAGAACCTTCGCGACAGGGATGGGACTACAAGGAAGACACCTTCGATACCCGTTACGGCACCTACCTCAATGCCCGCCTGCACATGACCGAGGACCTCAGCCTGGTACTGGGCGGGCGCCTGAGTTGGTACAAGACCGAGGCCTGGAGTGGCGGGCTGAAAAGCACCAATGAACAGAAGCACGAGTTCACGCCTTTCGTTGGTGCCATCTACGACCTGAACAACAACTGGTCTCTGTACGCCAGCTATGCCGATATCTTCATGCCCCAGGCCAGTTACCGCAGTGCGGGTGGCAAGATGCTTGACCCCGCTATCGGTTCCAACTACGAAACCGGCATCAAGGGCGAGTTGTTCGACAAGCGTCTGAACCTGTCCTTTGCGCTGTTCTATATCGAACAGGAGGACGTCGCCGCTCGCGACTATGCCAATGATGGCAACTGTCCCACAGACGTTGCAGGCCGTTGTTACGTGAACAGCGATGGCATCAGCCGCAGCAAGGGCTTCGAGGCAGAGGCCAGCGGTGAGTTGCTGCCGGGCTTGCAGGTGGCGGCGGGTTATACCTTCAACACCACGCAGTCGGAGACTGGCGGGCCGATCTCGGCACAAACGCCCAGGCATCTGCTGCGGGTGAACACCAACTACACCCTGCCGGGTGAGTGGAACCGCCTCAGTGTCGGCGGTGGTGTGTCGGCCCAGTCCCATTACTACGACGCTTACAATGGCGTGAGCAACAGCGGCCGGGCGGTGTTCGATGCACGGGCGGCGTACAAGCTCGACCAGCACTGGACGGTGGGCGTGGACGTGGAGAACCTGCTGGACCGCAAGTATTTCGACTCGACCGGTTACTGGACCCGCGGCACTACTTACGGCGCGCCGCGTAGCTACATGCTGACCTTGCGTGGGGATTTCTGAAGCTCGCCGCAAACACCCCCCTGAATTGCGCGCCTGATGTTGGACACAAATCCAACCTCAGGTTGCGCCTTCATCCACAGCCGTCGCTATCAGAAAATCGATTAATGCCCGGCTGGCCGCCGACAGTTGGCGATGCGGCGGATAAATGATCGAGAAAGGCCGTCGGGCACCTTCGTAGTCCTCCAACAAACGCTCCAGCCGGCCCTGCTGCAAGCGTTCGGCGACGATGAACTCGTAAGTCTGACAGATCCCGACACCCTGATCGGCCAGTGAGATGCAACCCAGCACATCGTCCGCCACCACCGGATTTCCCTGCGGTATGAAGCATATTTCCTCCTCACCTTGGCGGAACTGCCAAACGCCTGGCCGGCCGTTGCTGGGCATTACGAAAGGCAGGCAGTTGTGTCCGGCCAAATCTGCTATGGATTGCGGCCTGCCGGCACGCGAGATGTAGGCCGGCGCCGCCACCAGGCAAAGCCGAGCTTCCTCCAACCGACGCGCCACCAGGGCGCTATCCGGCAAGACGCCAAGACGAATGGCCAGGTCATACCCTTCGGCCACCAAGTCGACATTACGATTGGTGATGCTCAACTCGACCTGTACTTTCGGATAACGCAGCGCGAAGGTTGCCAGCATGGCCGGCAACCGGTGATGCCCATAGGTGGTCGGCGCGCTCAGACGCACACGGCCCTGCACCTCGCCTTGGCCGCTCAGTGCTCGCTCCGCGCTGGCGATCTGTTGAAACGCAGTGCGGGCCTGCTCGATGTATTCCAGGCCACTGTCAGTGACGCTCAATCGACGCGTGGTGCGGCGTAGCAACTGCACCCCTAGGTGTGCCTCAAGCCGTGAAATCGCCCGACTAACCACGGAGGGTGTGGTGGCGAGGGCCACCGCTGCCGCGCTGAGCGAGCCACGCTCTACTACCTCCAGCAGCGCCTCGACATCCCCTAGGTGACCAAACCGTCGCGCCATCTTGTTCTCCAGAGCAAAACTGCTTTCCCACGCCCCCAATTTATCGCCTGGTTGATCATCAATAAAGTGTCCATCAGGGCACGGCATCCGGCTTGTGCATGAATGGGAGAAAATGCGATGGGGACTTACCGACGACTGATCCTGGCTGCTGTCATTGGCAGCGTGAGCTTGGGCGCCCACGCGGCTAACGTGCTGGTGGTGCTGTCCGACGAGAGCCACCTAGGCCTGCGCGATGGTAAGGCCTTCGCCACCGGCTTCTACCTCAACGAGCTGCTGGAGCCGACCAAAATGCTGCTCGACGCAGGCCACCAAGTGACCTTCGCCACTCCCCTCGGCCGTGCGCCTACTCTGGACCGCAGCTCGGCCAGCGCCCAGTACTTCGGTAACGATCCGAAGCAATTGGAGCAATACCAGGCGCTGCTGGACCAGTTGCAGCTCACTTCTGCGGAGCATTCGCCGGTGATAAGCCTGGCCCGTGTGGAGCAGATTGGCTATGGGACGTTCGATGCAGTCTACGTGCCTGGCGGCCATGCCCCGATGCAAGACCTACTCGCCGACCCGGCCCTAGGTCGTCTGCTTCGTGCATTTCACGCCGAGGGCAAAACCACCGCGTTGCTCTGCCACGGTCCCATTGCTCTGCTCTCCGCGCTGGACCAGCCGCGCAAGTTGATCCAGGCACTGGAGAGCGGGAGCCGGACAGCGATGCCCGACGACTGGATCTATTCTGGCTACCGCATGACGGTCATCAGCAACCAGGAGGAAGAACAGGCCAAGGGCCTGCTCGGCGGGGGGCAGATGAAGTTCTATCCGCAGACCGCCCTGGAGCGCGCGGGCGGGCAGTATCAGAGCAACCAGTCGCCCTGGACGCCTAATGTTGTCATCGACCGTGAATTGATAACCGGGCAGAACCCGGCATCAGCGACGCAGGTGGCCCAGGCTGTTTTGCATCGTCTGCAGAAACACTGATCAACAGGGGCATGCCATGACGCAACGTACCTTTTTGATTACCGGAGCCAGCAAGGGCATCGGCCGGGCAATTTCCGAACAACTGGTGGAACAGGGCCATCAGATCGTTGGTATTGCTCGCCAAGCAGGGGATACCAGCTTCCCCGGCGAACTGATCGCCGCGGACCTGAGCGACTCAATGCGTTTGTTTGCGATGCTGGCGGAGCTGACCAAGCACTACGCGTTCGACGGCGTAGTGAACAACGTCGGTTTGGTCCGTCCGCAGATGCTGGGCGAAATTGACTTGGCAAGCTTCGATGAAGTTATGCGGGTTAACTTGCACCCTGCGTTGCAGGCGACCCAAGCGTTGCTGCCAGGGATGCGCAAGCGCGGTTGGGGGCGCGTAGTGAATATCTCCAGCCTGACCGTGCTCGGTATTCGCCAGCGCACTTCCTACGCGGCTGCCAAGGCAGCGTTGGTCAGCTTCACTCGCAGTTGGGCGCTGGAACTGGCGCAGACCGGAATTACGGTCAATGCGGTCGCTCCAGGGCCGATCGAGACCGAACTGTTCCGCGGCGGCAATCCGCTGGGCAGCGCAGGCGAAGCTGCCTATATCGCCGCGGTGCCGATGGGGCGGCTCGGGCAGCCACAAGAAGTCGCTTCGGCAGTGGCCTTCCTGCTTGGGGAGAGCAGTGCCTTCATTACTGGGCAGACAATTTACGTTGACGGTGGCGCATCTATCGGTCGCAGCGGTCTTTGACAACAGAGCCAGGGCGCTGATCGTGCGAAGTGCCATCTCGGCAGCGACCTTGCCCACCCTGAGAGCCAAGGCAAGCGGCAGCCTTGGCGGCCTAGGTGAGCCCATAACCTGCTCTTAATCCAAACGCCTCAGCCTTGCCAAAATTTTAAGCCCCCTGGGCGCGCCAAGTGACAGGCCTACCCAGTTCCATGCCCGCACAGATGAAGAAAACGACCAACACGGTTGGAGGCTACACACATGTTGATCCACTGGAGCTTTGACCCTGTCCTGGTGACTTTGGGGCCCTTCTCTATCCGCTGGTACGGGGTACTTTTCGTCGGCGCATTCCTGGGGGCACAAAGAATACTCAGAGGCATCTTCAATGCTGAGGGCATCAACCCAGATTACGCAGAGCGGTTGTTTTACTGCGCGCTGGTCGGTGCCATCGTGGGTGCACGACTTGTCCATTGCTTGTTTTACGACCCTGATTACTATCTCGCCAATCCGTGGGCGATCCTTCGTGTTTGGGAAGGAGGCCTAGCTAGCCACGGTGGAATGATCGGTGTACTGATTGGACTGTGGCTTGGATCTCGATCAGTGAAATCGGACATGCCCTTCCTCTGGCTGATCGACCGGGCAAGCCTTCCCGCAGCATTGGGAGCAGCGCTTGTACGAATCGGCAATTTTCTGAATTCTGAGATTCTGGGCAAGCCTACTTATTCAGATTGGGGCGTCGTATTTCAGTCCGTTGATGCCGTGCCACGCCATCCCGTTCAACTCTACGAAGCGCTAGCCTATCTGCTGACGTTCTTGGCTTTGCTGGGTTGTTACCAAAAATTCAAGCACCGCACTCCCCATGGCCTGCTGTTTGGCGTGTTTTTGACCCTGGTGTTTTCGGCACGCTTGATCCTCGAGTTTTTCAAGGAGCCGCAGGCCGCCTACGAAGCCCACCAACTGTTCAGCACAGGTCAGTACCTTAGCCTTCCAATGGCTTTGATAGGCGCAATACTGATTTGGTGGTCGATCGTGCATTCTGCAGGCGATCACAAGAGAATGGGTACGTCAGCACAGGCTTGACGAGCGGGCTTGGCTCCAGATTGAACAAGTGGCTACCCATGGAAATGCGGTAGCACGAATGTTCCCAACTCCTCCAGTGTCTCGTCCAAGGGGCGCCGGTTGTGCCGCAAATGGAGACCAATATGCGCCACGCCCGCCGCGCGCATGGCTTCGAGTTCGGCAATCAACCCCTTGCGCCCCACCTTGCAGCCGAAGCGGTGACGCTCCAGCGGCGCTTCGGGGCTTTCATCCAGGTCCAGGTGAATGAATGACACGTATGGCTTGTCTCCCGCCACCTCACGCCACACGCCTGCGCGATGTACGTGTTCGGTGGGGGTGCCAGGGTAGGCCAGCCAGCCGTCCAAGTGCTCGCCGACCCAGGCCGGGCTCTGTTGTGCCAGGCCCGCCACGAGGAGCGGTATAGGCTGGTGCGGCCTTGGGAGTACTTCGACGCCAGCCGGTAGATCGGCACTGCGCCACTCGCGCAACTGGGTGATTTGCTTTCGAAACACCTCGCCACGGTTATCGAAGTCGCGGCCGAACAGCGGGTACTCCACGGGTCGATCACCACTGGCCACTCCCAGTAGCAAGCGTCCGCCACTTAGCAGGTCGGCGCTGGCAGCCGCCTTCATGGTCAGCAACGGTTCGCGGATCGGTAATACCACTGCGGCGGTGCCGAGCAGGATGTTGCGGGTCACACCGGCCAGGAAACCTAGGTAGGTGAATACCTCGAATACCTGTGCGGCATCGCCGAACTTTGGATCGTACAAGGGCACGTCGCGTACCCAAAGTGCGCGGAATCCCAGGCGGTCAGCGAGGGTAGCCAAGCGTGCGTGGTGGGCGAGATCCGGTATCCCGAACGGTGTCCCTGCCCGCTGCCGAGACTGCTCGCGCACGCTGTTCCAATCGTTGTCCAACGGCAGTTCGAGGCCAATGCTCAGGCCTCCAGTAGTAAGTTTCTGCAAAGTAGAATTCATGGCTGGGGTTCGCAAGACAAGAAATGGCGGCCAGCCTATGGCAGCTCCAGCTTGTGCAGTAGACCCGGATAATTCAAATCAATTGTGAATTGAGGTCGTGAATGTCGCTGGGCTCCTTGTGAGGGGAGCAGCCTCACTTGTCAGTGATTCTAAAAACAGTTTTTACCCGTTGCCGTCTGCCCAGCCCCCATACCGCACGCTAATCTTTCCTATTTGTGCCCAAGGATCAGCAATGGCCCGACTTGACATCAACCGCTCCGGTGAACTGGAGGTGTTCGTGCGTGTCGTCCAGGCTGGAAGCTTCTCGGCAGCGGCGCGAGACCTGCGGATAACGCCCTCGGCGGTGAGCAAGCTTGTCGCACGCCTGGAAGGGCGGCTGGGGTCACGACTGTTCAACCGCTCGACCCGCCAGCTGAGCCTGACCCATGAAGGTCGCGCTTACTACGAGCGTGGCGTGGGGCTACTGGCCGATCTGGACGAATTGGAGCGCAACGTTGCCTCCCAGGATGCGCCACGAGGACGGGTGCGCATCAATGCCAACATGGCCTTCGGTTATCACTACCTGTTGCCGCTGGTCCCACTGCTCATCAAGCACTTGCCAGAAGTGAAGCTCGATCTGGTGCTGACCGACGAGGTGATCGACGTAGTCGGCCAGCGCACCGATATCGCTGTACGAGCAGGCCCCATGAAAAGCTCCAACCTGGTCGCTCGCAAGCTTGGCCAAACGCGCATGGTGATCGTGGGCGCGCCCGGCTATCTTCAGCTTCATGGTGTTCCAGACTGTCCCGCAGCGCTGCAGTGCCACAACCTGCTGACGGCCAACTATGCGCGAGCCTTCAATGGCTGGCCTTTGCAGGACGGGGGGCAGGTGATCAAAGTGGTTACGGCAGGCAACGTTCAGGCCAGTGATGGCGAAGCCTTGCGCCGCTTGGCGCTCAGTGGCACAGGGTTGGCGAGGTTGGCGGCGTTCCGGGTGCGTGAGGACATCGCCGAGGGGCGTCTGGTGCCGGTGATGGAGGCGTACAACCCAGGCGACCTGGAAGAAGTTCATGCAGTGTTCGTCGGCCAGGACGGCTATGTACCGCTGCGGGTTCGCGCGGTGCTGGATTTTCTCGTCGAGCACGTACACGTTCAATGACCGTGGCCGCGCGCCGGTCACGTTGGTCGAGGTACGCAATGTGAGCAGCCAGGCGATTCTCATGGGTGTCGATCTGGGTACCTCCAGCACCCGAGCCGTGGCCCTCGATGCCCAGGGCACTTTGCGTGGTGTCGCACGCGTGGGCGATGTGCCGATGGCGCAGAGGCCCGGGCAAGGCATGGCGCGGGAGGGGTTTCTCGATGCACCGCTGGCGGCCATCCGGCAAGCACTTGACGACGCCCGGGCGAGCCCGGCGCAGGTATCCGGGATCGCATTGTGTGGGCAGATGGCTGGACTCTGTGCGGTGGATGCCATGGGTGACCCCGCGACTTCCTGCGATGCCTGGCTCGACCTGTCCTGTGCCTCAAGCGTGGCCTTGTTGCGGTCGCATGAGCGGGAGATCGTGGCGCGTTCGGGCAGCCAACTGATCGCCAGCCATGGAGCCAGGTGGCTGCAGATCCGCCAGCAACAGCCAGATCTCTACCAGCGCTTGTGCAAGTTGACGGTGCCTTCTGCTGTGGTGGCTGGACGGCTGTGTGGGCTGCCTGGGCAAGCGGCGTTCATGGATACCACTTGCCTGGGGTTCAACTGTTTTGCCGATGTTGCCTCCGGTGGCTGGAACCTTGATTTGGTCCGGGCGTTGGCGCTCGACCCTGCGCACCTGCCGCGCGTCATCGAACCCTGGGAGCGCGTCGGTGGTTTGACCCGCGACATAGCACAGGCGCTTGGTCTTCTTCAGGGTACGCCGGTGTTCGCCGGGTGCGGCGATGTCGCCGCGACCTTGCTGGGTGCTGGCGTGTCAGTGCCAGGGCAGCTCGTGGACATTGCGGGTACCGGCTCTGTGTTCTGCGCGGTACGTGACGACTTCAGCGTGGACGACCAGCACCACACATTGCTGACCCTGCGCCACTGCATACCGGGCCTCTATTACAGCGCTGGCTACGTTGGTGGTGGCGGGTTGTGCTGTGACTGGTTGGAGTCGCTGCGGGCTGAAGCCCGCCCGCCTCAGGATGTCAGCGCGGCATTGCGAGAACGCGCACAGGTGCCACCGCTGTTGTTCGTACCGCATATGGGCGGCCGTCATTTACCGTTGTTTGCGGATATGCGCGGTGCCTTTGTTGGCCTGACCTGGCAGCACGGTCTGGCCGACATGCAGCGGGCGATGGTCGAGGCTACCGCCTTTGAGTACGCCGTTTTTCTGGAGGCCATACGGGGCACCGGCTTGAGGCCCGTCGAAGGCGGTGTGCTGGTGGTAGGCGGAGGGGCCTCGAGCGAGGTGTTCAACCAGGTCAAGGCCGACGTGCTAGGGTTGGCCTATCGTCGTCACGGGGTATTCGAGGCCGCGGCCCGAGGGGCGGCGCTGTTGGCCGGCCACGGAGCTGGGGTTTTCACCGACCTGAAGCAGGCTGCTGGGCGGGTGACGGAGGCGGTGAATGGGGTCACGCTGCCGGGCCAATCGAAGCACGGGTTGTACCAGCAGCGACGGCAGGTTTACGGCAGGATGCTGGAAGCGCTCGGGCCGGTGTTCCGAGACATGGCGAGGTTGCCATGGATGTAGGCTGGTCGCTGCTGGCCTCCTCGCGGTTGCAGACCTCTTGAGCCTTCAATGTCCCGCGGGCCTGAGCAGGTGGCGCGCAGGTGTTTCCAGTTCGTTGAAGTAACGCACTGCGAAATCGACGAATGCCCGTACCCGCTGGGGCAGTTTCTTACCGCCCTCGGTCAGCAGGTGGAAGCCGGTCGCTGGGCAGCTGAAATCCTCCAGCAACGGCACCAGCCGCTGTTCGTGAATATCTTCGGCAACCTCCCAGACAGACTTCCAGGCGATCCCCAGCCCTTGCAGCGCCCATTGGCGCAGGGTGAAACCATCGTTGACCAGGCGATTACCCCGGACTTGCACCGAAAACGTTTCCCCGTCACGCGTGAAACGCCACTTGTCCTGGGGGAAATCCGCTTGTAGATGAATCAGGCAGTTGTGCTCCAGCAACTGTTCCGGGCACAGCGGCGTACCGTGGCGCGCCAGGTAATCTGGTGAGCAGCAGACAATGCGGCGGTCACCTCCCAGCGAACGCGCCACCAGGGTGCTGTCAGGCAGATTGCCATAGCGGATCGCGATGTCCGAGCCGGATTCGACGAAGTCCAGCAAGCGGTCGGTGAAGAACAACCGCACGGTGACGTGGGGGTGCTCCTCGACGAACGCATCGACCAATTGGCTGACCCACTGGCGGCCCAGATCGGTGGGGCAGGTGACGCCGATCGTACCGCGCAGTTGTGCGCTACCGCCACGGATGACGCCGTCGAGAGCCTCCACGTCCTCCAGGATTTTCTGCGCCGCTTCGAACAGGTACAACCCTTCGGCGGTGGGGCTCAACCCACGTGTATTGCGCTTTAGCAGGCGCAGACCATAGAACTCCTCCATTGCCTTAAGGCGACCGCTCATGGCTGCTGGCGAAAGGCCAAGCTGACGCCCAGCCATCGACAATGAACCGCTTTGTACCACCAGCCTGAACAGCCGTAGGTCCTGGAGCCTGTCTGCCATGGTGTCACCTCGTTGTCGTCATTGCGTGCCAGGGCATCATTTTTCACGTTTGCTTAAAGCTAGGCAATGTAATGGCTTGAAGGCGGCTAATACAGGGGGTGGCCTTTCGAATGCGCTGAAAAGTCATTCCGGGAAAATCGAATACTTGTCGGGTAGAAACGCTCCTTAACATGGCAACAGGCTCAACGCTAAGAGGAGTTGAATGATGTCTGTTGCATCGAATCAAACCACCCACGGCAATCAGGATGTCGCCGATCTGTTTCGCAGCGCCATGGGGCGTTTCGCCTCATCGGTCACCTTGGTCACCACGGTCGACGAGCACTGCTGCCCGCACGGCCTGGCCGTCACCGCGTTCTCCTCGGTTTCGATGGACCCCGCATCCGCGCTGGTCTGCGTCAACCGTAATTCCAGTGCGTCACCCATCATCAAACGGTCCGGCCTGTTCTGCGTGAACATGCTGCAGAAAGAGCATGAGGCCCTGTGTGCCATCTTCAGCAAGCCTGAGTTGCGAGACCGGCGCTTCGTCGATGGCGACTGGGCTGTGGGCGTCAATGGCCTGCGCTACCTGGCCGACGCCCAGGCTTCGATCTTCTGCGAAGTCGTCCAGGCGGTGGAATACGGCTCCCACACCATCTTCATTGGCAATGTCGTGAACGTCATGACCCAGTCGCTGGAGTCGCCACTCGTGTACATGGGTGGGCGCTTCAGGGAACTGGCAGCCTGACTGCAATTAGTGCTCGTACCCCTCAAATAAATACAAGAAGTGGTGTTCGTATGTATGGCTTCAGTTCCAAGGTGCGCCTGATTCCGCCTTCATTCAAGCTCAACGCGCAGGCGTCGGGCATCACCGGCCCGTTGCTCGGTCTGGTCCTTCTGTGCGTGGTGCTCAGCCTGACCACCGACGCATTTCTCACCTTGAGCAACCTCCTCAATATCCTCGATCAAGTGACCGTGCTGGGCATCATGGCCTTGGGCATGACACTGGTTATCCTGATTGGTGGAATCGACCTGTCAGTCGGGGCGGTGCTGGCCGTGTCGATCATGGTCATGAGCTGGGCCGAGCACGTCATCGGCCTGCCCATGGGCTTGGCGATCGGCGCGGCATTGCTTACTGGCGCGGCCTGCGGTGGTGTCACGGCAGTACTGGTGGTGCGTGCCGGATTGCCTTCATTCATCGCCACTCTGGCCATGATGTCCGTTGCCCGTGGCCTGGCCTACATGGTTACGGACGGAACGCAGATCAGCGGCTTTCCAGAATGGTTCGGCAACCTTTCCATCATCCGATACGCCGGTGTGGTGTCGCTGACTGTGGCCTGTTTCGTGGTTCTGGCCCTGCTGTTCTGGTTCGTGCTGCGCTTCACCGTGGCCGGGCGCAGCCTCTATGCCATCGGCGGTAGCGCCAAGGTCGCCAAGCTGTCGGGCATCCGGGTCAAGACCCATACCGCCATCGTTTACGTGATCTGCGGCATCACCGCCGCGCTGGGTGGGGTCATCCTCACTTCGCGCCTTGACACCGCCGGTGCTGGCGCCGGGGTCGGCTACGAACTGGATGTGATCGCTGCTGTGGTGATCGGCGGCGGCAGCCTCAAGGGCGGCGCTGGCAGCGTGGTTGGCACCTTGGTGGGTGTCCTGATCATCGGCGTACTGCGCAACGGTTTGAACCTGGCCGGCATCTCGCCCTTCGTCCAGCAAGTGATCATTGGCGCGGTCATCGCCGCTGCCGTGATGCTCGATGCCATGAAGCGAAAGCCCGCGTAATTCCCACATCAGCCTTTGACAATCAGAACAATTCTGGAGGCGTGTAAATGAACGTTTTCTCTTTACGTGTGCGCGTTTTTCTTGCCTTGATGCTGCTGCCTGCCCTGGCCAGTGCTGAAGGCAAACCGCTGAAAGTGGGTATGTCGATCCCAAGCCTGCAATGGGAGTTCTACCTGATGGTGCGTGACGGCGTGCTGGAGCAGGCCGCGAAGGATGGCATCGAGGAGGTCTTGGTCGTTGACGCGCAGGCCGACGCCGCGCGTCAGGTCAGCCAGATTCAGGACTTGCTGAGTAAAGGTATCGACGTGCTGCTGTACACCGCCACCGGGTCCGCCGCCTCGGCTGTGCCAGTGCGCCTGGCCAAGCAGCAGGGAGTACCGGTGGTGTGCGTCGATAACTTCCCGAAGAACGTCGAGTGTGACGCCTACATCTCCACTGACAACATCGCCGCCGCCGCCGAGCTGGCGCGTCAGGTGGTGAAACTGACCGGTGGCAAGGCGCAGATCGGCCTGCTCCAAGGGACCCTTGGCGACACCACCGAGAAGACCCGCGCCGATGGTTTCGACGTCGAACTGGCCAAGACCCCGGGAATGGTGATCGTCGATCGCAAACCCACCGACTGGCTGCAGGACAGCGGCTTCAAGGTGGCCCAGGACATGTTGCAGAAGCATCCGCAGATCGATGTCTTCGTTGGCCGCTCAGATGCCCCGGCCTTGGGCGCCGCCCAGGCCTTACGCGTGGCCAACGTACAGCACAAGGTGTGGATTTTCGGCTACGACGGCCTGCGTCCTGCGCTGGAGGCGGTGCGTGACGGCAAGATGGACATGACCATCACTCAGCAAGCTGTGGAGATGGGCCGTGTCGCCCTGCGCACTGCGCTAGCCCTCAAGGCTGGCGTGCCGGTGGAGAAAAATCAGGCGCTGCCCGCCTTCGTCACCACCCGCGAGAACGTCGAGACGTTCATCACCCGCCACCCATGAGAGGACGCCGAGCATGAAAATGGCAAGCACGCACGCGCCCTTCTTCCGCGCCGACCAGTTGGGGATGTCATTCAATGGTGTCGGTGTGTTGGAGAGTATCAGCCTGGAGATCGGCCGCGGTGAAGTGGTGGCGCTACTCGGCGAAAACGGCGCTGGCAAGTCCACGCTGTCGTCGATCATCGCCGGCGCCCTGTGCCCGAGCCGTGGCCGCATGACCCTCGAGGGACAGCCCTATGCGCCGACCTGCCCGAAGGATGCCATCGCCTTGGGTGTGATCATGATCCACCAGGAAATTCAGTTGCTGCCTGAGCTGAGCGTGGCGGAGAACATCTTCCTTGGCCATCTGCCGACCCGCAGTGGCGTAGTTGATCGCCAGCGTATGCGCCGCGAGGCACAGGTGCAGCTTGAGCGCCTGGGCCTGGACATTTCGCCGGACACACTGGTGCGTGAGCTGAGCATTGCCGCTCAGCAGTTGGTGGAAATCGCCAAGGCCCTGACCCTCAACTCACGGCTGCTGATCCTTGATGAGCCCACCGCGGCGCTGGGCACAGAGGAGACTGAACGGCTCTTCGAGCAGATCGAGGTGCTCAAGCGTGAAGGTGTGTCGTTCATCTACATCAGCCACCGAATGGAAGAAATCGGCCGCATTGCCGACCGCATCGTGGTGATGCGTGACGGCCACCTGGTGGCCCATCACGCTCAAGCGGATGTCGAGGTGGACCTGTTGGTGGCACAGATGGTCGGGCGTTCGATCGAGCGGTTGTTCCCAGTGATCGCAGCGCCCCGTGCCCGAGAGGTGTTGACGGTGCGTCACCTGACTTGCCGCAGCAAGCGCTTCCAGAACATCTCGTTCTCGGTGCGTGCTGGTGAAGTGTTCGGTATCGCCGGTATGGTCGGCGCCGGGCGTAGCGAGGTTATCCGGGCCATTGCCGGGGTCGACCCGGTAGCCAGTGGCGAGGTGACAGTCGACGGCCAGGTCCTGCGTCTGGACGGTGTGCGCGGTTCGATCGATGCCGGCGTCGTGCTGGTGCCCGAGGACCGCAAGGCCGAAGGCGTGGTGTTGGACCATTCGATTGCCGAGAACCTGGCGTATTGCAACCTTGACCGCCTCGGCATTCGAGGGTTGCTGACGCGGGGCAGAATCGATGCTTTCGCCAGCGAGCGCATCGCCTCCCTCGGCGTCAAGGGCGATCCGGACAAGCCCCTGGACAAGCTTTCCGGCGGCAACCAGCAGAAGGTGGTGATCGCCAAATGGATCGCGCGGCAGCCCAAGGTGATCATCCTCGACGAGCCGACCCGTGGCATAGACATGGGGGCCCGCGCCGCGATCTACCAGTTGATCGCCGACCTCGCCGCCAGTGGCGCGGCCGTGGTGGTGGTGAGCTCGGACCTGGACGAGGTGATTGGCCTTTCCCACCGTGTGATGGTCATGGCCCGTGGCACTTGCCAGGGCATTCTCGACGGTGAGCAAGTCGCACCGCAGCAGATCATGGCCTTGGCGACTGCCTGAGGAGTGCCGATGGACGCTATCGAATACCAGCACCTTCCCGAGACGCCGTTCGAGAGCCTGCTGGACCTGGACGGCCAAGTGGCAGTGGTCACCGGAGGCAGCTCTGGCATCGGCCTGGACATTTCCCGGCGCCTGGCCCAGGCCGGTGCGCGCGTGGTGATCGGCAGCCTGGCCCGCGAGCGCACCGATGAGCTGATGGACGAAGGCTTGGCCGTGCACTTCGTCGCTACCGATGTCAGCTGCCGTGCGCAGATCGAACGGCTAGCGACCGAAGCGAGTGGGCAGGGCAGGCTGCGCATCTGGGTGAACAACGCTGGCATCTACCCACTCAAGGCCATCGACGAGGTGGACGAGGGCTTTTGGGATCGCATGCAGGCAATCAACACCCGCGCCGCATTTTTCGGCGCCCAGTGCGCCCAGGCGCAGATCCGCCGACACGGGGAGGGCGGCAGCATCATCAACCTGTCGTCGGTGTGCGGTCATCGACCAATGGCCAACCATGTGACCTACGACACCAGCAAGGGCGCGATCCTGGCCATGACTCGCAGCTTGGCCAAGGACCTGAGCCGTCATTGCATCCGGGTCAACTCGATCTCGCCCGGGCTGACCGCGACACCGGGCAACCTGGAACCTGAATTGTTCCGCCAGCACCAGCACAACCGTGTGCTGGAAAACATCCCTCTGGGCCGCCCCGGGGAGCCATACGAAATCGCCAACGTAGCGTTGTTCCTGGCTTCGCCCCTGGCCTCGTACCTCACCGGCACCGACATCACGGTCGACGGCGGCTGGCTGCTGCACGGCAGCTGACGCCCTCGCCCTACCGCCAAGGCGCCTGTGTGGGTGCCTGGGCACGCTATCGCCTGATAAAGGAGAACCATCATGAAACTCGCGATGTTCATGCAGCCTCTGCACCACAAGGGCTGGGACTACCATGAAATGTACGACCAGGACATAGCCTGTGTCGTCCACGCCGATCAGGTCGGCTACGACGAAATGTGGATCGGCGAGCACACCTCGCAGCGCACCGAGCCGATTACCAACGCCCTGCAGTTCATGTCCGCACTGATCCCGCTGACTCAGCGCATCAAGCTGTGCACCGGTGTGCTCAACTTGCCGCACCACCACCCGGCGCGCATTGCCGCCGATGCTGCCATGTTCGACCACATGAGCCGCGGCCGCTTCATCATGGGTATCGGCCCAGGGGGGTTGGCCTCCGACTTTGAAGTGTATGGCAGTAACGGCAAGGACCGTGGCCGGATGATGGTCGAGTGCTACGAGATGATCCGCAAGATCTGGAGCAGCAATGCACCCTACCAGTTCTCTGGCGAGTACTTCGATGTGTCGCTGGTGAATACGGTCAATCATGAGCTGGAGATCGGCTACATGCCCAAGCCGTTCCAGCATCCGTTCCCGCGCCCTGCCACGACCGCCATGAGCCCGTTCTCCAGCACTGCGAAACTGGCCGGCAGCAAGGACTGGGACCTGATGTCCGCGAACTTCAACCCGACCGCCACGGTAGCGTCGCACTGGCAGGCTTACCTCAAGGGTGCCGAGGAGGCCGGCCACCAGGCCGACCCGCGCAACTGGCGCGTGGCGCGCTCGGTATTCGTCGCAGACTCCAAGGCCCAGGCCGAGGATTACCTGGCTGATCCGAACTGCACCCTGCGGCGTTACTTCGAGTACATGATCGATAACCTCGCCAGCAACAACTACATGCAGATCTTCAAGACCCGCCCTGACATGACTGACGCCGAGGTCACGGTCGATCACTGCATCCGCGAGATGGTGATTTACGGGGATGCCGACAGCGTGGTCGAGCAATTGGTCGCCTTCAGTGAGCGGACCGGCCCGTTCGGCACCCTGATGACCACTTTCCACGAATGGGATGACGAGGCCTTGTGGCGCCGTTCGATGGAATTGACCGCCCGTGAAGTGATGCCACGACTGAGCCGTTACATGCAGCCGCGTCTCGATGCAGCCATGGCCGTCAGCGCCTGACTGATGCCTTCAGAACGTTTACCGATCCAAGGTGCAACATGACCCTAGCAGTTGATCCGAGCAACACCGACGAATACGCGCTCACGCCCAGCGAGCTGGCGCGCCTGCGTGAAAAGGCGCAGTTCATCCGCCTGGAAACCATCCGCCTCATCGAGATTGCCAAGGTTGGCCATTACACTTCGGTGTTTTCCGCGGCCGAGCTGTTCGCCGCGCTTTACTACGACGTGATGTCCCTGCGGCATGGCGAGCCCAAGTGGCCGCTGCGCGACCGCTTCATGATGGGCAAGGGCCACGCCGCCGTGGGCCTGTTCCCGGTGCTGGTGGAGTGGGGCTTCTTCGACAAGGAGATCCTCGACGGCTACACCCGCCTGGGCAACCCGCTGGGTGACCACCCGGACATGCGCAAGGTGCCCGGCGTGGACTTCTCCTCAGGCTCCATCGGCCATGCACTGTCGGGCGGTTTGGGCATGGCGATGGCCGGGCGCATGCTCGGCCAGGACTTCACTACGTTTGTCATGGTCGGCGACGGTGAAATGCAGGAGGGCCAGGTGTGGGAAGCGGCCATGGCCGCCTCGCATCACAAGGTAGGCAACCTGGTGGCGATCGTCGATCGCAACGGTTTCCAGCTCGATGGCAGCGTTGACGATGTGATTGGTGTCGAGCCACTGGCTGACAAATGGCGTGCGTTCGGCTGGGAGGTCTACGACGTCGATGGCCACGACCTGGCCGCGCTGACCCCTCTGTTGCGGCGCATCAAGGCTGAAAAGGGCCGTGAGAAGCCGGTGTGCATCATTGCCCAGACCCTCAAAGGTAAAGGCGTCTCGTATATGGAGACGGAACCTGGCTGGCACCTGGGCTACCTGGACCCTGAAGACGCGCAACGCGCCATCGACGAAATCAAGAGCAAGGTGATCTGATCATGAATACTGCCCCCCTGTCCCCCAACTCCTGGCAGTACCGTGCCCTCAATACCCAAACGCCTGGCCTGGATGCGTTGTCCGATGCTTTGCTGGCGTTGGTCGAGCAGGGCGAACCGGTGGTCGCTGGTACTGCGGACCTTCAATACTCCAACGGCCTGGCCAAATTCGCTCAGTTTCATCCGGAGCGCTTCGTGCAGTTCGGTATCTCCGAGCAGAACATGGTGTCGTGCGCCGCCGGTATGGCTGCGGTCGGCATGAAGCCGTTCGTGGCCACCTTTGCTTCGTTCTTGCCGCTTTTGTGCTGCGAGCAGATCCGCATGGATGTCGCTTACTCGGCGCTACCGGTGCGCCTGATTGGCCACCACGCCGGGATATCCCTGGGCTTCTATGGAACCTCGCACCATGCCACCGAAGACCTGGCGATCATGCGCGCGATTGCTGACATCACCATCGTCGCACCGGCCGATGCCAACCAGCTCAAGGCCGCGATCAAGGCCTCGGCCAATCACCCGCAGCCGATCTACTTCCGCATCCAGCGCGGGCGTGACCCGGTGGTGTACGAAGAAGAACCTGTGTTCGAGTTTGGTAAGGCCACCACGTTGCTTACCGGTGACGAGCTGACCATCATCGCCACAGGCTCGACTGTGCACCCGGCACTGCAGGCGGCCAAGGCGCTCAATGCCCAGGGGCGTTCGGTGGGGGTACTGGACATGACCACGGTCAAACCGCTGGATGTGGAGGCTGTTTTGCGCGTGGCGCGCCAAAGCCGGGCGATCCTTACCGTCGAGGAGCACAACATCATCGGTGGCCTGGGGGGCGCTGTGTGCGAGGTGATCGCCGAGGCTGGCATTGGCACGCGCATCCGCCGTCATGGCATCTATGACGAGTACAGCCTGATCGCGCCGCCTACCCACCTCTATCGTCACTACAAGCTGGATGCCGAAGGCATCGAGAGCGTGGCGAGAGAGTTGATCGACTAACCTGCAGCTGCAGTTCACCCACTGCAGTGCCAGCACGCTCCTACGGCGACCATCTCGACGTCTGTAGGGGTGTGTTGGGCACACTCGGCAGGGCTGGCCTGCTGAGCCTTTCCTGCGACTGACAACTTCAACAGAACCCCAATAAACCTTTTTTTCGCCGCGATCGCGCGGCGGGTGAGCGCGTGTCTGACGCCCTTGCCGTGGACGGCTGTCGCCCGCAGAAAACTGATCGCCCGCAACAAAAAAACAACAAAGCGGAGCACCACCATGAAACTGAAGTTCCTCACCACCCTTGCCGGGGCGTCCCTGGCTACCCTCGTACTGCCGGCTTATGCCCTGGAGTTCACGGGCTACCTCCGAACCGGTGCCGGCGGCGCCTCCAGCGGCGGCAGCCAGAGCTGCTTTCAGCTTCCCGGCTCACCCTCGAAGTACCGCTTGGGCAACGAGTGTGAACAGCTCGCCGAACTGCAATTGGCTCAAGACCTGATCAAGCCTGGCGACGGCTCGACTTTGAGTGTGGTGGGTATGGCCCAGCTGTTCGCAGGCTATGGCCACACTCCACGGTTTACAGGCGAGCACGGCTATTCTCGAATGGTGCAGATGTACGCCCAGTGGCGCGACATGCCGGTACTCAATGGTGGCGCGTTCTGGGCCGGCCGGCGCTACTACCGACGTAACGACATTCACATCTCCGACTATTTCTACTGGAACCAGAGCGCCACAGGCTTTGGCGTTGACGAAGTGGCCATTGGCGACCTTAGGTACAGCTATGTGTTCTCGCGCAAGGACAACCTGTTTCAGGAGCCCTACATCAACCGCCACGATTTCAATGTCGGTGGCTTCAAGAGCAACTCGGGGGGAGAGCTGGAGTTCGGCGTGAGTTATCTGCAACGGCCCGACAGCCGCGGTGCTCACAGCGGGTGGTCAGTGGCGGCGCAGCACAAGCAGCGGGGCATTTTCGGCGGGTTGAACACCTTCGCCCTGCAATACGGCCGTGGCCCCGGCACTGCCTTGGGATACACCGGTGACCCTACCCTGGACAACGGCAACCAGAGCTGGCGTGCAGTGGAGTACTTCGACTGGCAACTGACGCCGCGTTTCGGTGGGCAGTTCCAGGTGGTCTACCAGAAGGACCGTCGCCCTGATGGAAATGACCAGGACTGGCTGTCGCTGGGCGTGCGCCCAGTGTACGCATTCGGCGACCATTTCAAGCTGATCACGGAGCTTGGCCGCGACCAGATCGATGCCCCCGGCGGCACACGCAAGCTGACCAAGATCACCGTCGCGCCCACGTGGTCACCGGCAGGGCCGGGCTTCTGGCAGCGACCGGAGGTACGCCTTTACTACACCCATGCACGCTGGAACCATGCCGCTCAGCGCGCCGCCAATGAGAGTGCGGCGGGCTCGGCGCTGTCTGAAAGCGGTGCTTTCGGCAATGCGCTGCATGGCAGTAACTTCGGGGTGCAGGTGGAGTATTGGTGGAAGTGAGGCAGTAGTGGGGCGGGTGTGGGGGGGGCCCGCACTCGCCCGATCGCGATCCGGTTTGCCTGTAAGTGGGGGGCTGACTAAACCGGTTGTCTTACCAATGCACGCTGGTCGTGCGCAGCCACTGGTGAATTGACTCACGCTTGGGCTGCCAGCCCAGCAACTGTCGCGCATTTACCGCCCGTACGCGGCTGTTTGAGCCAATCGCAAAGCGGGCCCAGTCACCTAGCTCGGCAATCGCCTCGTCCGCCGGCCAGCTCTCGATACGCCCTTCGTAACCTAGTGCGTGGCTGATGGAAGTCGCGATCTCGATGAACGAAGCCTCGCCGTTCTCGGCAAAGAACAACGACGCCGAAGGTGCCTTTTCCAAGGCCAGTCGATACAACTCGGCAAGGTCCTCAATGTGTACGTTGGACCACCGGTGTACGCCCTCGCCTAGGTAAGCACCAGCGCTGAACTGGCGCGACTTGGCCAGCAGCTTGGGCAACTGGTCGCTGGCGGTCGGTAGGCCCAGTGCATCGCCGTAGATCATGGTCGGGCAGAACACAATGGCGCGGATGCCCAGCTCCACGCCGGCATTGCGCACGCGTTGGTTGATCGCCACACGGTCACGACGGATGTCCATCGGCTCGAACGGCGTCTCGTCGGTGAAGATTGCCTCCCGCTCGTAGGCACCGCGCGCGTCGTCGCCGACCACGCTGGAGCCAGAAGTGTGGATGAACGGTTTACCGCTGCCACGAAGGGCGTTGATGAAGGTCTCGACGCTGGCCCGGTGGTCGGAATCGGCGGTGTGCACCACGGCGTCGGCGGCCTGGGCTTGCTGGGTGAGGATGTAGGTGTCATCCAGGGTGCCCAGTACTGGGGTGATGCCCAAGGCTTGCAGGGCATCGCGTTTGGCAGGATCACGGATCAGGCCGGTGACCTCGTGCCCGGCGTCTGCCAGGTACTTGGCTACCGAGCCACCGATGTAGCCTGAAGCGCCGGTAATGAAGATTTTCATCGTGGACCTTTCTTATTGATGAGTGGAGGTAAGCATCTGTGTTGCAGGCCTACGGTAAGAACTTGCCGAAGGCGCGACCAGCCGCTAGCCACGCACAACTCTTGTGACGTCGATTCGTATCAACATTTGCTGAATGGTGTTTGCACGGGAAGTGAATACGGCTGTCACGCCGATTCGTAATAGATTCCTGGCAAGAACAACTACAAAAGGTACGGCATCATGGATTACCAACTGGTCGGCAAGAATGTCCTGATCACCGGCGGCGCCACGGGTATCGGCAAGGCCATTGCCCAGTGCTTCCTGGACGAGGGCGCTCATGTGGTAGTCAGTGGGTTGACTGAGGCAATGGTTGCCGAAGCTTGCGAAGCCCTCGGCCCTCGCTGCAGCGGTCTGGCCGGCGATCTGACCCAACCGGGTATTGCCGAGCGCCTTGTCGAGCAGGCGCGGCACAACGGCCCCATCGATTACTTGATCAACTGTGTCGGCATCTTCGAGGTGCGCGACTTCTTCGAGACGGACGACGCGCAGTGGTTTCGCTATTTCGACGTGAACGTCATGACGGCGGTGCGCATGACTCGCCTGGTGCTGGCCGAGATGCTGGCCGCGGGCGAGGGCTCGGTGGTGTTCATCAGCAGTGAGTCGGGTGTCAAGCCGCAGCCGTGGATGGTCCACTACGGTGCCATGAAGTCTTGCCTGTTAGGCGTATCCCGTGCCTTGGCCGAACTGACCAAGGGAACTGCGGTGCGGGTCAACAGCATCCTGCCGGGGCCTACCAGCACTGAGGCGGTGCGCCGTTACCATGCCGAGATCGCGGAGGAAAAAGGCATCAGCGCCCAGCAGGTGGTGGCTGATTACTTCGACCAGACCGAGCCTACCTCGTTGATCCGTCGCATGATCGAGCCGGAGGAGGTGGCCCGCAGTGTGGTGCACCTGGCCGCATCGCCCGCTCTCAATGGGATGGCGATGCGGGTGGAGGGTGGAACTATTCGCAGCATACTTTGACGTCAGTTATCGCCGACTATCAAGCCGCCATGGTCACTTTCCGGCGCCACAGCAACCAGGCCAGCGGCAGGTTCACCAGTAAGGCGGCAGCCACACCAGCCCAGGGGGTGAGCGCCAGTTGGCCGTTTTCCACTAGCACGCTACCTGCCCGTTCGCCCAGGGTGATGCCCAGGTTGAATGCTGAGATGTTCAATCCCGAAGCGAAGTCCACCGCCTTTGGCGTATGCAAGCGGGCAGTGGACAACATGCCGGTCTGAAACGCTGGAGTCATGCCGAAGGCAACGATGCCCCAGACGAACACGGTGATCACCATCAAGACTTTGTACGGTAGCGACAGTGCCAGGGCCACCAGTGTCAGCGCCAATACGCCGAACAGCAGCCGCAAGGTACGTTCCCAGCCCAGGCTATCGGACAGCCGGCCACCCAGCAGGTTGCCGATCATGGTTGCCACACCGAACACCAGCAGCAGCACGCTGGCGCTGCTGGCCGAGAACCCGGTGATGTCTGTCAGGATTGGCGTGATGAAGGTGAATGCCGAGAAGCTTGCACCGAAGCCAAGGACAGTGACCGACATCATTGCCCAGATCGCCGGGCTGCGCAGTGCAGCCAACTGCCCCAGGGCATTGCCGGCCTTGCTGGCCGGTTGTCGTGGTAGCCAAACTGCGGTGGCCAGCAGCGCAAGCAGGGCCAGCAACGCCACCGCATAGAACGGCAGGCGCCAACCGAGGGCGTTGCCAAGGTAGCTGCCCAGCGGCACACCAATGACCATCGCCAGGGTCAGGCCGGCGAACATCACTGCGATCGCCTTGCTGGCCTGGCCTTCACGTGCCAAGCCAGCCGCTACGGTAGCGCCGATGGCGAAGAAGCTGCCGTGCGCCAGCGCGGTGATGATTCGCCCCAACAACAAGATCGGATAATTCGGGGCTAAGGCCGAGACCAGGTTCCCCAGCAGGAACACGCCGATCAGCATCATCAGCACGGTTTTTTTCGGGAAGCGGCCCAGGCCGATGACGATGAACGGTGTGCCGATGGCCAAGGCCAGGGCATACAGCCCAACCAGGCTGCCGGCGCTAGCGAGGGAGATCGCGAAGGCGGTCGAGATCGACGGCAGAATACCGACGATGATGAATTCGGCGACGCCAATTGCGAAGGCGGTGATCGCCAGGGTGAGGATGCCGGGATGCAGCCCGGTGCTGGATCTGCTCATGTTCAGTACTCCGGATTCGAGAATCGCAAGACGATAAGGTGCCTTCGCCGGAGTTCTGGTTCTTGTGGGGGCGGGGGAGGCGGCCGGGCTGGCATTTATGATTGTTGCCCGGCAGACGCGTGAGGTGTGCGTCAACGGGCTCTACTGTGGGGGATACGATGCGGGATGAATATCCGGTGAAGGGGCACATCATTTGTGATCTCGGTTCACATGCGCGAGATCAAGTCACGTTCCTTGGCCGTTGCTACCTGCTGGAAAAACAAAACCCCTTGAAGCGTAGGCCTCAAGGGGTTCGTGGTTGCAGCAGGCTACCGCTTAGACGTTGAAGCGGAAGTGCATCACGTCGCCGTCTTTGACGATGTAGTCCTTGCCTTCCAAGCGCCATTTACCGGCTTCCTTGGCACCGCTTTCACCCTTGAACTGGATGAAGTCATCATAGGCCACCACTTCAGCGCGGATGAAGCCTTTTTCGAAGTCGGTGTGGATCACGCCTGCGGCTTGTGGTGCGGTGGCACCTACGCGTACGGTCCAGGCACGTACTTCCTGCACGCCGGCAGTGAAGTAGGTCTGCAGGTTCAGCAGCTCGTAACCGGCGCGGATCACGCGGTTCAGGCCAGGCTCTTCCAGGCCCAGGGCCTCGAGGAACATGTCCTTCTCTTCACCGTCTTCCAGCTCGGCGATTTCTGCCTCGATCTTGTTGCACACCGGCACCACTACCGCGCCTTCTTCCTCGGCGATGGCCTTGACCACGTCCAGGTGCGGGTTGTTGTCGAAGCCGTCTTCGGCCACGTTGGCGATGTACATCACCGGCTTGCTGGTCAGCAGGTGGAAGCCACGAATGACAGCTTTTTCGTCGTCAGCCATGTGCTTCATCAGGCTGCGTGCAGGCTTGCCTTCGGTGAAGTGCGGGATCAGCTTTTCCAGTATTGCCTTCTGCGCCAAGGCTTCCTTGTCGCCGCCTTTGGCGTTGCGGGCTACTTTCTGCAGCTGCTTTTCGCAGCTGTCGAGGTCGGCGAAGATCAGTTCGAGGTCGATGATCTCGATGTCACGCTTGGGGTCGACGCTGTTGGAAACGTGGATCACGTTCTCGTCTTCGAAGCAGCGCACCACGTGGGCAATGGCGTCGGTCTCGCGGATGTTGGCGAGGAACTTGTTGCCCAGGCCTTCGCCTTTCGACGCACCGGCAACCAGGCCGGCGATGTCGACGAATTCCATGGTGGTCGGCAGGATGCGGTTTGGCTTGACGATTTCAGCCAGCGCAGCCAAACGAGCGTCGGGCATAGGCACGATGCCGCTGTTTGGCTCGATGGTGCAGAAAGGGAAGTTCTCCGCCGCGATGCCAGACTTGGTCAGGGCGTTGAACAGGGTGGACTTGCCGACGTTGGGCAGGCCGACGATGCCGCAATTGAAACCCATGGGTATTCCCCTCTCTAAAGGAAATCAGGCCTTCTGGCTGTGCAGCTCGCGCATCGCCTTGGCGAAATCGCCGGCAAGCACATCCGGCAGCACGCCGAGGGCAAAATCGATGCTGGCGTCGAGCTTCTCCTGCTCGGCGCGCGGCGCGCGGCCCAGGACGAAGTTGGATACCAGTTTGGCGTCACCTGGGTGGCCGATGCCAAGCCGCAGGCGGTGGAAGTCGTTCTGGTTACCGAGCTGCGCGATGATGTCGCGCAGGCCGTTGTGCCCACCATGGCCGCCGCCGCGCTTGAGCTTGGCAACGCCTGGGGGCAGGTCGAGTTCGTCGTGTGCCACCAGGATCGCTTCCGGCTTGATGCGGAAGAAATTGGCCAAGGCCGCCACGGACTGACCGCTGCGGTTCATGTAGGTGGTAGGGATCAACAAACGAACGTCGTTGCCCTGATGGCTGAATTTAGCCGTCAGGCCGAAATATTTTTTGTCAGCAGTCAGCGAAACTCGCTGGGCGCTGGCAATGCGTTCAACGAAAAGAGCCCCTGCGTTATGCCGGGTCTGTTCGTATTCGGGGCCAGGGTTACCCAGGCCAACGATCAACTGGATGGCGGTCACGTCAGGGGCTCTTCCTTGGAGTTGGTGGGTTACAGTGCGCGCGGCACTGTAACCCGATCAACGCCGGCGTGCGAGTGGATTACTCGGCAGCGCCTTCTGCTTCTGGAGCAACGCGTGGAGCGTGAACGTTGGCAACAGCTTTGTCATCACCGTGGGCCAGAGCGACGAACTCTACGCCTTTCGGAGCTTTCAGGTCCGACAGGTGGATGATGGTGCCGACTTCGGCGTTGGCCAGGTCAACTTCGATGAACTCAGGCAGGTCTTTGGCTTCGCAGGAAACTTCGATCTCGGAAACAACGTGCGAGATCTCGCCGCCTTTCTTGACCGGGGCTTCTTCACCGATGAAGTGAACCGGAACCTTGGCAGTCAGCTTCTGGCCAGCAACGACGCGAACGAAGTCGGCGTGCATGATGAAGCCTTTGGCTGGGTGGCGCTGCATGGCCTTGACCACGACGTTCTGCTTGGCGCCGTCGACGTTCAGTTCGATAACGTGGCTGTAGGCAGCTTCGTTTTCGAACAGTTTGGCGATTTCCTTGGCCACGATGGTCAGGGATTGGGCTTCTTTATCGCCACCGTAAACAACGGCAGGGATGCTGGCGGCGTGACGCAGGCGGCGGCTCGCACCTTTCCCCAGGTCAGTACGCGCTTGGGCGTTCAGGATGAAGTCAGTCATTTTGTTTCTCCAAAATAGCCTCCCGAATGGCGTTTGCGACCAGCGCCAGACGGGGATGGCAAAAAAGCCCCGCCCCAACACAGGTTGGGGCGGGGCGCTTCACATCAACACGTGTCCCGCTTAGCGGAACATCGCGCTGATCGATTCTTCGTTGCTGATGCGGCGTACCGCTTCAGCGACAACCGGTGCGATATCCAGCTGGCGGATACGGTCACAGGCTTGAGCAGCGGCGGACAGCGGTACGGTGTTGGTCACCACCAGCTCGTCCAGTACCGACTTCTCGATGTTCTCGATCGCGCGGCCCGACAGGACAGGGTGCGTGCAGTAGGCGTAAACCTTGGCAGCGCCGTGCTCTTTCAGGGCTTTGGCCGCGTGGCACAGGGTGCCGGCGGTGTCGACCATGTCGTCTACCAGGATGCAAGTGCGCCCTTCGACGTCGCCGATGATGTGCATAACCTCGGAGTGGTTAGCCTTTTCGCGGCGTTTGTCGATGATACCCAGGTCGACGCCCAGGGACTTGGCGACAGCGCGTGCGCGCACGACACCACCGATGTCCGGGGAGACGATCATCAGGTTCTCGAAACGCTGGTCTTCGATGTCGTCGACCAGTACGGGCGAGCCGTAGATGTTGTCGACGGGGATATCGAAGAAGCCTTGGATCTGGTCAGCGTGCAGGTCGACGGTGAGTACACGGTCGATACCTACGACAGTGAGCATGTCAGCGACGACTTTGGCGCTGATGGCTACACGTGCCGAACGCGGACGGCGGTCCTGGCGGGCATATCCGAAGTAAGGAATCACGGCGGTGATTCGGGAGGCTGAGGAGCGGCGGAAGGCGTCGGCCATCACTACCAGTTCCATCAGATTATCGTTGGTCGGGGCACAGGTCGGCTGAATAATGAAAACGTCTTTACCGCGAACATTTTCATTGATCTCAGTGCTGATCTCGCCGTCGGAGAATTTACCGACAGAGACGTCACCGAGAGGGATATGCAGCTGACGTACGACACGCCGAGCCAGATCGGGGTTAGCGTTCCCCGTAAAGACCATCATCTTGGACACGCGCAGTACCTGAAGGCTGAGGGTATACCTGGATGAGTATAAGGAAAATGGCAGGGGCGGCTGGATTCGAACCAACGCATGGCAGGATCAAAACCTGCTGCCTTACCGCTTGGCGACGCCCCTGTATCTGTTGCTGCGAACGCTTATGCGCTCGACTTCTTGACCAGACTTTGCAGCTTGCGATGCAACATCGAAATATTGCTTCCTTTCGCCACAAACCCTGTTTGGGTCGCTGAAAGAAGGGCCAGAACTTTATCAGCTTCGGCTTTGCTTGGGAAGGCCCCAAACACACAACTTCCAGTGCCGGTTAGCCGAGCCTCAGTGAATTTCCCCAGTGAATTCAACGCATTGCGAACTTCTGGGTAATTCTGCTCTACCACCGGTTGGCAGTCATTTCGACTGTTTCCCTCGGGAACGGGGCGCATCTTAAGGGGGAGTGAATCACGTGTCAACTGTGGATGTGAAAAAATTTCTACTGTGCTGACAGACACTTGCGGCACCAGTACGACATACCAGGGCTCGATCGGGTCGACCGGTGTCAGTTGCTCGCCCACACCTTGGGCGAACGCCGCATGGCCGCGTACGAACACCGGCACGTCGGCGCCCAGGCTCAGGCCCAGTGCGGCCAGGCGGTCTTCGTCCCAATCCAGTTGCCACAGGTGGGCGAGGGCCAGCAGGGTGGTGGCGGCATCCGAGCTGCCGCCGCCGATGCCGCCGCCCATGGGCAGCACCTTGGTCAGCCAGATATCGGCACCGAGTGCGGTGCCTGATTGTTCTTGCAGCTTGCGCGCGGCGCGCACGATCAGGTTGCTGTCGTGGGGGACGGCCTCGATCTCGGTGTGCAGGCGGATCACGCCGTCTTCACGCAGGGCGAAGCTCAGTTCGTCGCCGTGGTCGAGGAACTGGAACACCGTTTCCAGCTCGTGGTAACCGTCGGCGCGGCGGCCGATGATGTGCAACCACAGGTTGAGCTTGGCCGGGGCGGGCAGGGTGAGCGTGTGCATAGGGTCAGTGCCCCAGCTGGCGCGGTTGCCAGTCCTTGACCACCAGGGTCACGTCCAGGTCCTTGCCGTGCAGTTTCAGGCGCTCGGGCAGCCAGTAACCGTTTTGTTCGGTGTAGCTCAGGTACTGTACCTGCCAGCCATCCTGATCGAGGCTGGCCAGGCGGCTGTCACCATCCAGGGTCAGCTTGCTCTTGCTGTCGGGGGCAGGCAGGCCGCGCACCCACCAGACCAGGTGCGAGACTGGCAGCTGCCAGCCCAGTTGTTCTTCAAGCAGGGCTTCGGGGCTTGTGGCCTCGTAGCGGCCCTGGTTGGCCACTTCGAGCACCACGCCACCTGGGCGCCCGGTCAGGCGTGCGGCGCCACGGCCCAGCGGGCCGGCCAGGCGAATGTCGTAGTAGTCCTGGCGTTGCAGCCAGAACAGGGTGCCGCTGCCGGAGTCGCGCGGGGCGCGGATGCCGACCTTGCCGTTGATCTGCCAGCCATCGAGGCTGCTCAGCTGTTCTTTATGGGCGCGCCACTGCTGCGGGTCGCCGTGACCCTGCAGGGCTTCTCGGCTACCGAAGCCGGCACAGCCGGCCAGCAGGGCGATAAGGGTGAAGGTGATGCAATGGCGCAGGAACATGGCGTTAAAGAGTCTCGGATCCGGTCAGGCGCAAAATGGTCTTGCGCAGGATGGGGCTGTCGGCCTGGGCTTCGAAGCCCTTCGCCCAGACCTGGCGGGCTTCACGGCGCTTGCCATTGGCCCACAGCACTTCGCCCAGGTGAGCGGCCACTTCGTGGTCGGGGAAGCTGGCAAAGGCCTGGCGCAGGTAGGTTTCCGCTGCGTCGAGGTTGCCCAGGCGGTAGCTGACCCAGCCCAGGCTATCGAGCACTGCCGGGTCGTCCGGGGTCAGCTGGTGGGCTTTGTCGATCAGTGCCTTGGCTTCGGTATAGCGAGTGGTGCGGTCGGCCAGGGTGTAGCCCAGGGCGTTCAGGGCCATGGCGTTTTCTGGCTCGCGGGCGATGATGGCGCGCAGGTCTTTCTCCATTTGCGCCAGGTCGTCGCGCTTTTCGGCCAGCATGGCGCGGGTGTACAGCAGGTTGAGGTCGTCCGGGTAGCGCTGGATGGCTTGCTGCAGCACCTGGCTGGCCTGGGCGTCCTTGTTGTTGTTGCTGTAGCTTTCCGATTCGATCAGGTACAGCTGGATGGCGTAGTCTGGCTGGGCTTCGCGGGCTTCGGCAAGCAGGCGCGAGGCCTCGCTGCTGCGGCCGTTGGCGATCAGGATGTCGGCCTGGCGCAGTTGTGCCGGCAAGTAGTCGGGGCCAGGGCCGACCAGGGCGTACTCACGCAGGGCGCCAGCAGGGTCGTGGCGCTCCTCGCGGATGCGGCCCAGGTTCAGGTGTGCGGCGTCGACGTTGCTCTCACGCTCGATCAATTCCTGCAGGTAGCCTTCGGCTTCATCCCAGTCTTTGTTCTCCAGACACACCAAGGCCAACGAGTAGCGCAGTTCGTCATCATCGGGGTATTGCTGGACCAGGCTGAGGAACTCGCCCTTGGCATCGGCGATGCGGTCCTGTTCGACCAGGGTGCGGGCGTAGGTCAGGCGCAGGCGTTTGTCGTCCGGGTTGTCGCGGATTGCGCCGCGCAGCAGTGGCAGAGCCTCCGGACCACGGTCCAGGGCCTGCAACAGGCGAGCGCGCAGGAGGATCGGGGCAATTTCGCCGTTTTGAGCCGGGTGCGATTCGAGCAGCTCCAGGGCTTCTTCGGCCTTGCCGTCCTGGTTCAGCAACAAGGCCTTGCCGAATACCAGTTGGCCGTTGTCAGGGTATTTCACCAGCAGGCGCTCGAAGCTTTGCAGCAGGCCGTCGCGGGTGCTCTGGTCGGTTTCGGCCGCAGACAGGGCGAGGAAGTCGAAGTGGGTGTCGCCCTGGCCCTGTAGAACCTTTTCCATGTAGGCCATGGAGTCGTCATAGCGGCCAGCGCGGGCCAGTTGGATGGCGGCGGCACGTTGGGCGTCGAGGTTCTGCGGGTCGTTACGGGCCCAGACTAATGCATTGTCCAGCGACGGCTCGTCAGCACCGAGGTATTCGGCAATGCGGTAGGCGCGCTCGGAAACCCCAGGGTCCTGGGTTTTTGCCGCCTGGTCGGTGTAGTTGGCCAGGGCGATGTCGAAGCGGTTGCGCTGGCCGGCCAGCTCGGCTACCAACAGGCTATAGAGTGTGTCCTGCTTGAACGAGCCATACACCACGGGCTTTTCCGCCTCGCCCTTGCCGGCTTCGGCGACGGGAGGCTCGGCTTTTTGCGGGGCCAGGCTCTGGCAGCCCTGGAGCAGGGCGAAGGCAAGCAGCAATGCGTATGGTTTGTTCATAGAAAGGCTTATAGGAGGACTCACCGGCGGTCGGAGCATGATGACACAAGCGCGGGGGCAAACCCACCTGCGAAGGTCGTGGTTTACAGCCTGGGTGGTGCAGGTGTGGGACAACAGGCTAAGGCATGGGTTCGTTGCAGTGCGGCTCGGGCTCAGAATGCCTGTTCCGCGAGAGGGTATGGGGATGTTCGCCTCTTTTGCACTTTGAACTAGCCTCGTTCGAGGTATCTTGTGACGCATTCGAAGATGATTAATGATGACACTGAGAGCATGAGGTGGTACCAGAAAAAGAGGATCAGGCGCTTGGTTCTCTGGGGGAAATTTTTTATGTCAGAGATATCTGCCAGATTACGGCGCAGGTAAAAATTCGGGGTCGACAGCATTCCTGCTATCATGCAAAGTCTCATCGTTTTGCCGAAAACGCCTGCCGTAGAGTACGCTGAGCGGTTTCCTTGTACGAATTTGCAATTTGTCAAAAGCGTCTCGAAGCTTTCAACGTGCCGATATGCGATATAGGTCAGTGCGGAAACACTGAAAAGCAGCGAGATCAGAACAAGAAAAGAGATGATTATCCATAAAGTGCTTGTCATTCACCTGAGACCTCGTACAAAAGTTCTCCGAGCCTTGCTCCCTGTGTTTTGCCGACATCACCTACTAGCATGCCTCCAGTCGCCCCCCCAATGACTGCACACGCGAGTGTGCCGAGGCCTCTTGTAGGAACACCAATCGCTATACAAAGTTGCTCAATAGCATAGCTACCCAGATACGCGCCACCCGCGGCTCCTCCTAGACTTCCGGCTAATGAAGCGCCTTCAATATATGCTGCTTTCCTGCAAGCGTCTTGCCGCCCTAATGTGCATGCCTTCTGAATATCTAATCCAATAGACGCAACCTCTAGCGATATGCCTAAATAGGTACCTTTTTTTATCAGGTTGGCAGCCTTGCCCACTCCGGCAACCTTATCCGCATACCCTGCAATTTCTCCTGTATGCAAATAGCTTTTCGTGGAGATGCCAAGGGTTCTTTTAATCGACCCTTGGTTTCGCAGGCTCGTACCGAACGCGGCCATTTTGCTCAACTGCTCATCCAGCCTCCCAAATAGCGCCGCTCGCTTGGCATAGAACTGATCGCGCGCTTTGAACGTCCCAGAACTCATGTGCTCCTGATACAGTTTCTCAATTTCCAGCAACGTGTCTTGAGTGGCCTTCAGGTATCTGCTCCACCCATCGCTGACCACGCCTGCACCCATGGATGCATGGGCGAGCAGGCTCTTCAGCAACTCGAAGTTCTCAAGAAAGAACTCGTCGGCACCTTGCCCGCTGCGCATTAGCCCCATGTGCGTAGCGGCAGCCTTTGCCATCAGATACGCCTCCTGGCTAGTACATGAAGGCGTGGACCAGTCACCGACAATGACCAGTTCGCCGCTTCTGACCACACTGTTGTAAATGTGTGAGTTCAGTACATCGAACTTGCTGGCCGAATGCCCGCTCAGGGCAAGGCCAGCCTTGAGTGTGTGGTAGTTCTGCATTTTGGGGTTGATGAACGCGCGAGCTTCGGTCATGGCAATTACCTCACGCGTATTTCTTGTTGCCGATCCGGTCCCAACCGCCGGCAATATTGCCGCCGCCCGAACCGTCGATACGCTTCTGTAAGGTGTAGGTGGTCTTGATCCTTCCGTAATCGAGGCGAACTACCTCGACAGGCACGCCATCGGCAGCACTCTGTGTGTAGTCTGCAATGATCACTTCTTCGAGAATAATCTCGTAATACTTGAGCTTGTCGCCGCCCGCGCGGCACAGTGCGAGTTTGACCTCCTTGAGATGCTGCCCTGCGCAGCTGGCCTCCATGAGCTTGCAACTGGCGCTGTCGAGAAACTTGGTAAAAGTGAAGTGGCTCACCTCGGCGCGCCCCGAAGTGGCGCCCCCTGCCGAGCTGGCAGTGGCGGAAGTGCTTTGGCTTACACCGAAGTCATAACCGGTGACTTCAATCCATTTGCTGTGCTTTTCATCCAGAGCTTCGCCCGCGATGTCGTCGATTTTTATATAAGCGTCAAATGCCATGCTTATCTCTCCTTGGCAATCATTTTCAGGGGTGATGCTGATGGGGAACTTGACCCGGTCAGTGATTGGCAAGGCTAGGCACGGATATTGGGCAAGGCAATAGAGGGGGGCTGACTTTAGGAAATGGACTACAAGGTTGTGGATAACTTTGCCAAGGGTGTATCGCTAAGTTTAATTAATAGGTGTTTTTTGTAGGAAATTTGTCACATTACCAGCGCGCAGGTCGAGGAGCGCGGCGCGGGGGGGGGGACCGGAGATAATCGCTTTGCCTGCCCTGGCCTCTTCGCGGGCAAGCCCGCTCCTACAGGATTCGTGCTTGCATCGGCTGCGGCGCTCTGCCGAGAGGGCTGTGGACAGAGCTGCCTTGGGGCCCGGTCGGCCAGGGCTATCACGACAATAGCGAACGGTGGTTGTCCTAAAACCTGCGAAAGAGGACAATTATCGGCTTCCCGTCACAACCAGCGACCTTGCATGGCCTTTCTTGCACTTGGTATCAACCATAAGACTGCCTCGGTAGACGTACGCGAGCGCGTGGCGTTTACCCCAGAGCAGCTGGTAGACGCCCTGCAGCAGCTCTGCCGACTGACATCCAGCCGCGAAGCGGCGATCCTGTCGACCTGCAACCGCAGCGAGCTTTATATAGAGCAGGACCACCTGTCCGCCGACGCCGTGCTGCAATGGCTGGCCGACTATCACCGCCTCAGCCTCGACGAGCTGCGTGCCAGTGCCTACGTGCACGAAGAGCACGATGCCGTGAAGCACATGATGCGCGTGGCCTCGGGGCTGGACTCGCTGGTACTCGGCGAACCACAGATCCTCGGCCAGATGAAGTCCGCCTACGCCGTGGCCCGCGAAGCCGGTACCGTCGGGCCGTTGCTCGGTCGCCTGTTCCAGGCCACCTTCAGTGCCGCCAAGCAGGTGCGTACCGACACCGCCATCGGCGAAAACCCGGTGTCGGTGGCGTTTGCCGCGGTCAGCCTGGCCAAGCAGATCTTCGCCGACCTGGGCCGTAGCCAGGCCTTGCTGATCGGCGCCGGCGAAACCATCACCCTGGTCGCCCGCCACTTGCACGAGCAGGGCGTACGCCGAATCGTGGTGGCCAACCGTACCCTGGAGCGAGCCAGCATCCTGGCCGAACAGTTCGGCGCGCATGCGGTGCTGCTGGCAGACATCCCCCAGGAACTGGCCAACAGCGACATCGTCATCAGCTCCACCGCCAGCCAGCTGCCGATCCTGGGCAAGGGCGCGGTCGAAAGCGCACTGAAACAGCGCCGGCACAAGCCCATCTTCATGGTCGACATCGCCGTACCACGCGACATCGAAACCGAAGTAGGCGAGTTGGACGATGTCTACCTGTACACCGTCGACGACCTGCACGACGTGGTGGCGGAAAACCTCAAGAGCCGCCAGGGCGCAGCCCAGGCCGCCGAAGAGCTGGTTACCGTGGGGGCAGAGGACTTCATGCTGCGCCTGCGTGAACTGGCGGCGGTGGATGTACTCAAGGCCTACCGGCAGCAAAGCGAGCGCCTTCGCGACGAAGAACTGCAAAAGGCCCAGCGCCTGCTGGCCAACGGCGGCAACCCCGAAGACGTGCTGGCCCAATTGGCCCGGGGCCTGACCAACAAACTCCTGCATGCCCCCAGCGTGCAGTTGAAAAAGCTCTCGGCCGAGGGGCGCGTCGATGCGCTGGCCATGGCCCAGGAACTCTTTGCCCTCAACGAGGGCTCGACGGACAAATCCCCGCAATGAAAGCGTCGCTGCTGAACAAACTGGATATTCTCCAGGACCGCTTCGAAGAACTCACCGCACTGCTCGGTGATGCCGAGGTCATTTCCGACCAGACGCGCTTTCGCGCGTATTCCCGCGAATACGCCGAAGTCGAGCCGGTCTACGCTGCTTATAAAGAGTGGTGCAAAGTCCAGGGCGACCTTGAGGGTGCCCAGGCGCTGCTCAAGGACAGTGACCCGGACCTGCGTGAAATGGCCGTGGAAGAAGTGCGTGAAGCCAAGGAACAACTGCTGACGCTGGAGTCGCAGCTGCAGCGTATGCTGCTGCCCAAGGACCCCAACGACGGCCGCAACGTGTTCCTCGAAATCCGCGCCGGTACCGGTGGCGACGAGGCGGCAATCTTCTCCGGCGACCTGTTCCGCATGTATTCGCGCTACGCCGAGAAACGCGGCTGGCGGCTGGAGATCTTGTCCGAAAACGAAGGCGAGCACGGCGGCTACAAGGAAATCATCGCCCGCGTCGAGGGTGAGAACGTCTACGGCAAACTCAAGTTCGAGTCCGGCGCACACCGCGTCCAGCGTGTGCCCGAGACTGAATCCCAAGGCCGTGTCCATACCTCCGCGTGCACGGTCGCGGTGCTGCCCGAGCCGGACGAGCAGGCAGCCATCGAAATCAACCCGGCCGACCTGCGCGTGGACACTTACCGTGCCTCCGGTGCCGGCGGCCAGCACGTCAACAAGACCGACTCGGCGATCCGTATCACCCACTTGCCCACCGGTATCGTGGTCGAGTGCCAGGAAGAGCGCTCGCAGCACAAGAACCGCGCCCGCGCCATGTCCTGGCTGTCGGCCAAGCTGAACGACATGCAGACCAGCGCCGCGCAGAACGCTATTGCCAGTGAGCGCAAGCTACTGGTGGGCTCCGGTGACCGTTCCGAACGCATCCGCACCTACAATTATCCACAGGGCAGGGTGACCGATCACCGCATCAACCTGACCTTGTATTCCCTGGACGACATCCTCAGCGGTGGCGTAGAGGCGGTGATCGAACCGCTGCTGGCCGAATATCAGGCCGATCAACTGGCCGCCCTGGGGGACTGATGACTATCATCGCCAGCCTGCTGCGCAACGCGCAGTTGCCCGAATCGCCTTCTGAGCGGTTGGATGCCGAACTGCTGCTGGCTGCTGCCATCGGCAAGTCGCGCAGTTACCTGCACACCTGGCCTGAGCGTATCGTCAGCAGTGAGGATGCCGAGACCTATGCCGGCTACCTGCAGCGCCGTCGTGGCGGTGAGCCTGTGGCCTATATCCTTGGGCAGCAGGGCTTCTGGAAGATCGACCTGGAAGTGGCGCCGCATACCCTTATCCCGCGGCCCGATACCGAGCTGCTGGTCGAGACGGCCCTTGAACTGCAACCCGCTGCGCCAGCCAAGGTGCTGGACCTGGGGACCGGTACCGGTGCCATCGCGCTGGCGCTGGCCAGCGACCGCCCGGCCTGGCAGGTCACGGCGGTGGACCGGGTGGAGGAGGCTGCGGCCCTGGCCGAGCGCAACCGCCAGCGCCTGGGGCTGGACAATGCCCAGGTGCGGGTAAGCCATTGGTTCGACAGCCTGGCCGGCGAGCGTTTTGACCTGATTGTCAGCAACCCGCCCTACATCGCTGCCGAAGACCCGCACCTGGTTGCCGGGGATGTGCGCTTCGAGCCCAGCAGCGCGCTGGTGGCCGGTGCCGATGGCCTGGACGACTTGCGCGTGATCGCCGCGCAAGCCCCCGCGCACCTTTTGCCGGGTGGCTGGCTGCTGCTGGAGCACGGCTACGATCAGGCCGCTGCAGTACGTGCCTTGCTGGCTGAACAAGGCTTTGTCGAGGTGGCCAGCCGCACGGACCTGGGCGGCCATGAACGCATTACCTTGGGGCGCTTGCCATGCTGACTGATCAGGAATTGCTGCGTTATAGCCGCCAGGTATTGCTGGCTCAGATCGACATCGACGGCCAGCTGCGGCTTAAGAAGAGCAAGGCGCTGATCGTAGGGCTCGGTGGCCTGGGCTCCCCGGTTGCCCTGTACCTGGCCGCCGCGGGGGTGGGGGAGCTGCACCTGGCGGACTTCGACACCGTCGACCTGACCAACCTGCAGCGTCAGGTGATCCATGACAGTGCCAGCGTCGGCATGACCAAGGTCGATTCGGCCTTGCAGCGCCTGCAGGCGATCAACCCGGAAATCGCCCTGGTCGCTCACCGTCAGGCCCTGGACGAGGATTCGCTTGCGGCCGCCGTGGCGGCGGTCGACCTGGTGCTGGACTGCTCCGACAACTTCTCTACCCGTGAGGCGGTCAATGCGGCCTGTGTCGCCGCCGGCAAGCCGTTGGTCAGCGGGGCGGCAATCCGCCTGGAAGGGCAACTGTCGGTGTTCGACCCACGCCGTGACTACAGCCCTTGCTACCACTGCTTGTACGGGCACGGCAGCGAAGCCGAACTGACCTGCAGCGAAGCCGGTGTCATCGGCCCGCTGGTGGGGCTGGTGGGTAGCCTGCAGGCGTTGGAGGCCATGAAGCTGCTGGCCGGCTTCGGCGAGCCGCTGGTCGGCCGCCTGCTGTTGATCGATGCACTCGGCACCCGTATCCGCGAGCTGCGCGTCAAGCGCGATCCGGCTTGTGCTGTCTGTGGCAAGCGCGATGGCTGAGCGCTCGGCGCCGGTCGGCGTGATGGACTCGGGGGTCGGCGGCTTGTCGGTGCTCGCCGAGATCCAGCGCCTGCTGCCCAACGAGACGCTGCTGTATGTGGCCGATTGCGGCCATGTGCCTTACGGCGAGAAGTCGCCGGATTATATCCGCCAGCGCTGCCGACACATTGCCGGGTTCTTCCATGAGCAAGGCGCCAAGGCCATGGTGCTGGCCTGCAATACCGCCACCGTGGCGGCGGTAGCAGACCTGCGCGAGTTGTACCCAACCTGGCCTTTGGTGGGCATGGAACCGGCCGTGAAGCCTGCTGCGGCTGCTACCCGTTCGGGCGTGGTCGGTGTACTGGCAACCACTGGTACCTTGCAGAGTGCCAAGTTCGCAGCCTTGCTCGACCGCTTCGCCAATGATGTGCAGGTGATTACCCAGCCTTGCCCGGGGCTGGTCGAATTGATCGAGACCGGTGACCTGACCAGCCCGGTGTTGCGC